>NZ_NOIW01000132.1:0-12640 GCF_002708645.1 Sphingobium sp. IP1 | reverse complement strand
GAGGATCATGTGGGGGCTGACCGGGGCGGTGCGCGGGATCAGCACTTCGCGCAGCAGCCGTTCGACATGATATTCCTGGGCATAGCCCATGCCGCCCAGGGTCAGCATCGCGGTATGGCAGGCCTCGAACGCGGATTCGGCCGCGAGATATTTGCCGCTGTTCGCTTCCACGCCGCAATCCTCGCCCTTGTCGAACAGGGTAGCGGCCTTCATCACCATCAGGTTGGCTGCCTCCAGCTGCATCCAGCATTTGGCGAGCGGATGCTGAATGCCCTGGTTCATGCCGATCGGCCGGTCGAAGACGATGCGTTCGCGGGCATAGCGGGCGGCGCGCTGGATCGCGTTGCGGTCTATGCCGATCGCTTCGGCGCCGAGCAATATGCGTTCCGGGTTCAGCCCCTTGAGGATGATCCTGAAGCCCTGACCTTCCTCGCCGATCCGATCCTCCTCGGGGATGAAGAGGTCGTTGATGAACAGCATGTTGGAGCCGACCGCGTGGCGGCCCATCTTGGGGATCAGCTGATGCTCGATCCTGTCGCGATCCAGTTTGGTGAAGAAGAGCGACAGGCCCTGTGTCTTGTTCTTCACCTGGTCGAGCGGCGTGGTGCGGGCGAGCAGCATCATCCGGTCGGCGACATGGGCGTTGGTGATCCAGATCTTCTCGCCATTGACGCGGTATCCGCCCTCGACCCGTTCTGCGCGGGTCTTGAGCTTCGTCGTGTCGAGCCCTGTATTGGGTTCGGTCACGGCAAAGCACATCTTCTCCGCGCCGGAGATGATCGGCGGGATCATGCGCTGTTGTTGTTCGTCCGTGCCGAACAGGGCGATCGGCTCCAGGCTGAAGACCGGGCCGTGGATGCTGGACGCCGCGGTCATGCCGCCACCGGCCTCCGCCACTGCCTGCACCATGATCGCCGCTTCGGTAATGCCCAGGCCCGCGCCGCCGGTGGGTTCCGGCATGGCGATGCCCAGCCAGCCGGCGTCCGCCATCGCCCGGTGGAAATCGAACGGGAAGACGGCGTCCTTGTCCCGTTCCAGCCAATAATCGTCGGGGAACTGGGCGCAGAGCTGGAACACCGCATCGCGGATGTTCCTCTGGTCTTCGGTCAGGGCAAAATCCACGTCTCTGGGGGCCTTCTGCTGGCGTCTGGATGATCGCCTGCGGGTATCATCGGGCCTCCCGCGCGCACAATCGGGCGGCCCCACATATCGGTGGGGCGAAGGGGTTGCGCGTGGATTTCGCCGCGCCCTTGGCCTAGCCCCAAGGCAGTTATGGGGAGAGGATGATGGACGCGACGCACATGCCGAAAGGGCCGCTGGCCGGGATCCGCGTGGTGGACCTGACGGCGATGGTATTCGGCCCCTATGCGACCCAGATCATGGCCGACATGGGCGCCGACGTGATCAAGATCGAGCCGCCGGCGGGCGATGCGACGCGCTATATCAATTCCGGGCCGACGCCCGCGCTGGGCGGCGTCTTCACCAACGTCAATCGCGGCAAGCGCAGCCTGGTGCTGGACCTGCGGCAGGAGGAGGACAAGGCGACGCTGCGCGCGCTGATCGCCACCGCCGACGTCTTCATCCATTCGATGCGCGGCAAGGCGATCGCCAAGCTGGGCTTCGACTATCAGGCGGTGAAGGCGATCCGGCCCGACATCGTCTACACCAATTGCTATGGCTATAGCCGGCGCGGGCCGGACGGCGACAAGCCCGCCTATGACGACACGATCCAGGCCGAATGCGGCATTCCGCACCTGCAGCAGCTGATGACCGGCAAGCCCGATTTCATGGCGACGATCATCGCCGACAAGGTGGCGGGCCTCACTGGCCTCTATGCGACGATGATGGCGCTGTTCCACCGTGAACGCACCGGCGAGGGGCAGGAGGTGGAAGTCTCCATGTTCGAGACCATGGCGTCCTTCATGCTGACCGAACATGCGAGCGGCATGCTGTTCGAGCCGCCGCTGGGGCCGGCCCATTATCACCGCGTCGTCGCCCGCAATCGCAAGCCCTATGCGACCAAGGACGGCCATGTCGCCGCGCTGGTCTATAATGACAAGCATTGGAACGCCTTCGTCGCGGCGGTGAACCCGCCCTGGGCGACCGACGAGTTCGACACGCTGGCCAAGCGGGCGAAGCAGATCGACCGGGTCTATGGCCTGCTGGGCGAAACCTTTGCCGAGCGGACGACGCAGGAATGGCTCGACCTGCTGGAGGCGCTGCACATCCCGGCTGCGCCGCTGCGCACCACGGACGAGCTGTTCGACAATGCGCATCTCAACGCGATCGGCTTTTTCGAGACGGTCGAGACGCCGCAGGGGCCGGTGCGTTTCCCCGGCGTGCCGACCTGGTTCTCGCAGACGCCGGGCCGGGTCGCGGGCGGCGCGCCGGAACTGGGGGCGCATAGCCGGGAGGTGCTGGACGAACTGGGGGTGGCCGTCCATCGGTAGGGCGATGGGTTGGGGCGCTGCCTTGGCGCTCCCCAGCCCAGCCTTTACCACTTCATCCAAGCAAGAAATCTGGGTGAGGCATGGCATGGTTGAGGCTGCTGAAATGACGCGTGCGGGCTTCCCGCTGGAAATCAGCGATCCCGAGCGCATTCCCACGGCACGCTATTATGACGCGGATTTCTATCGCCGCGAATGCGAGGAGCTGTGGCCCCATGTCTGGCAGATGGCCTGCCGCGTGGAGCAGGTACCCGAGGTCGGCGACTGGATCGAATATAGCAATCTGGGCAAGTCCGTCATCATCGTGCGGACCAAGGACGGGATCAGCGCCTATCATAACGCCTGCCGCCATCGCGGCGTGCCGCTGACCGAGGGCAGCCATGGCAATTGCAAGGGCAAGGGCTTCATCTGCCCCTTCCATGGCTGGCGCTGGAATATCGAGGGCAAGAATACCTTCGTCTATGGCCGGCACATGTTCTCCGAGCATCAGCTGGACGAACAGGATCTGGCCCTGCGCCCGTGCCGCACCGAGATCGAGATGGGCTGCGTCTTCATCAATTTCGACGATGACGCGCCGTCGCTGCGCGAACAGCTCGGCCCGCTCGCGGTGGGGCTCGACGCCTATAATGCCGACAAGATGCGCGCCGAATGGTGTTTCGGCACGGTGCTGCCGGCCAATTGGAAGGTCGCGATGGAAGCCTTCATGGAAGGCTATCATGTCATGCGCACCCATCCGCAACTGCAGCAGAAGGTGCCGATCCTCTACAACATGATGTACGGCATGGACACGGGCGGGATCGGCGTGCCGATCAATCCCAACCGGTCGATGAAGGAAAATATCGTCGACCAGGTCGACCATATGCAGCTGCTGAGCGAGGGCATGGCCGGCATGTGCCATGCCAAGGATGTCGCTGTCGCCCGCACCTTGATCGACGTGGACCTGCCCGAAGACCCGCAACAGGCGATCATGCACTGGTTCGGCATGGTCAATCATTGCGTGACCCAGGCCGGACAGGCGCGCGGCGAACCCACGCCCGATCTCAACAAGCTGGCGGTGGAAACCCCGGTCAAGTCGGTGGAATTCATCTTCCCCAACTATTTCCTGCTGCCCTTCCTATCCAGCATGGCAGCCTATCGCATCCGCCCGCTCGGCCCGGAAAGCTGCATGTTCGAACTCTGGTCGCTGACCCATTTCCCCGAAGGACAGGAGCCGCCGGTGGTGATGGCACCGGTGATGCTGCCCTATGACAGCGACCAGTTCCCGATGATCCCGCGCCAGGATTATTCCAACATCCCGCTGCAGCAGAAGGGGCTGCATGCCGAGGGCTTCGACTTCATGCGCCTGTCCAAGGTGATCGAAGGGCTGATCAGCAATTATCAGCGGATCATCGACGGCTATATCCGGCATGAACCCATGGATAAGCTGAGCGCGGCGACACAGAAACTGGCCGGCAATTTCGACGGGCCGGTGCTCGACCTGGGCTTCTGAGCCGACGGGAGGCGGGGTCATGAAATTCGCCTTCGGCATGCCGCGGCTGATCGAGCTGAAGGCGACGATGCAGCCCTGGGAATTGTCGGTCACGGGCGCGGACCAGACGCGGCTGGCCAAGCTGGCCGATGATCTGGGTTACGACATGATCAGCGTGCCGGAACATTTCCTGATCCCGCGCGCCCATGTCGACCTGTCGGGGCCGCATCATTTCCATGCCTATGCGGCGATGGGCTATTATGCTGGCGCGACCAGCCGCATCCGCATCAACAGCTCGATCGCGATCCTGCCGCTGCAGCATCCCGCGATCACCGCCAAGGCGCTGTCGACGATCGACTGGCTGTCGGGCGGCCGGGCGATGGTGACCTTCGGCGCGGGCTGGCTGGAGCAGGAGTTCGACCTGCTCGGCGTCCCCTTCCACCAGCGCGGGCGGATGTGCGACGAATATCTGGCCGCGATCGTCGAGCTGTGGACCAGCGACGATCCGCAGTTCGAGGGCGAGTTCGTCTCTTTCCGCGATGTCGCCTTTGCTCCGCGCCCGGTGCAGCAGCCACATTTGCCGATCTGGATGGGCGGGGAGGCCGACGCCGTGCTGAAGCGCGCCGCGCGCCATGCCAGTGGCTGGTGGCCTTATCTGACGAAACCCGAGGATATTCCGGCCAAGATCGACTTCATCAAGTCGCAGCCGGGCTATGACGGCCGTCCGTTCGACGTGATGTACGGCTTTGCCACCAGCCGGGTGGGCGAGGGCCATGCCGTGGTCGACGATCCGCGCGCTCGGCCGGGCATGACCGCGCCGGAGATCATCGACCGGCTCGGCTGGTTCGCGACGCTGGGCGTCACCATGAGTTCGGTGCCGATCCCGGCGGTGCGCAGCATCAGCGAATATGAGGATTATGCCCGCTGGGTGATCGAGGAGATCAAGCCAAAGCTGGGCTAGAGCCTGATCGTCTGAGGTGAAAGCGCACCGCGCTTTCACCGATGGCGTGAATCAGGCTCTTTCGTTGATTCTAACCCCAGAGCGCATCGGCCGCCGCCAGCGCCTGTCCGCCACGCCCGCCGAGGTCGCCGATCAGCGCCTTGAGCCGATAGGTCCACAGGTGCAGTGGATGCTCCAGCGTCATGCCCATGGCGCCCAGAAACTGGTGGAAGTCATAAACGCAGCTGCGCGCCGATTCCTGCGCATGCAGCGCCGCCAGCGCCGCGTCGCCGGCATCGAGCGTGGCCGCCGCCTTCATCGCCAGCCAATAGAGGCCATTGGCGCGCACCTGCGCCTCGGCCAGGCGATGGCGCAGCGCCTGGAAGGTGGCGAGCGGGCGGCCGAATTGCTGGCGATCGGTGACATAGGTGACGGTGCTGTCGAGCGCGGCGGCGAGCAGGCCCGCCGCCTCGGCCGCCAGCGCCACGCGCCAGCGGGTACGGACCTCATCGGCCGACACGGCGTGATCGGTGAGGTCGTCCGGCTGGGCGATCAGGCTGCCCATCGGATAGGCGTAGAGGGCTTCGGGTTCGGCCCGGACATGGTCGGGGCCGGCGATGAAGCTGCGCACGCGATCGGCCCCGACCAGCAGCACCGTCGCGCCCGGCGCAAGGAAGCGGACCGGGCGATGGGTCTTGCCTTCCTCCACCAGACAGAGCGGGCGCGGTGTCGCATCACCCAGCAGCGGGCGGATGAGGGCGCTGGCCGCTGCCTCCACCGTCTGGGGCAGGCGGGCCAGCCGCTCGACCACCAGGGCAGCGCTGATCGCGCCGAGGTCGGGATCGAAGCCGATGTCGAGGAAGCCGCCTTCGGCGAGATCGCGGTCGAGCGCCTCGCTGGCCAGGGCAAAGCCCGCCTCATGCAGCGTCGCGCCGGCATAAGGCCGGGTCAGCGTGTCGATCGCGTCGAGAATCGCGATCTGGTCGTCGGTCAGGGACAGGTCCATCAGCGCGGCTCCCGTGGCAGTTTGAGCACATCGCTGGCGATGATGTTGAGCTGGATCTCCGCCGCGCCGGCGGCGATGCCCGCGACAATCCCGCGCTGATGATGCATTTTGAGATAGGGGTGGGCGTCGGCCAGTGCCTGCGGCAGATATTCGACGATGAATTCGCATACCCGCCGTTCGGCCATCACCGTGGCGAAACGGGCGGAGCTGGATTCGGCGCCGATCGCCTCGCCCCGGCAGCGGCGGTCGACGATCGCATAGCTGGCCATCCGCGCCGCTTCGCACAGGGCGGCGGCATGGGCGGCCTCGATCCGCACTGCCTCGCCGGCAAATTCACCCTGGGCCTGCAATAGCATTACCGCACGGTCGAGCGCCGCGCGGGCGAGGGCATAGCGCGGAATGCCGAGCCGCTCATTGGTGAGCGAATAGCCGATAATCTCCCAGGCCTGGCCTTCCTCGCCCAGCCGCGCCTCCACCGGCACGATGACTTCGTCGAAGAAGACTTCGTGAATATCGCCCTCGCCGATCAGCGAGGGGATTTGCCGCACGGTGATGCCGGGCGTGTCCATCGGCACCAGCAGGATGGAAATGCCCTGCTTGCGATCGTCGCTGGTGCGGCAGACCAGGAAGCAGGTGTCGGCCAGGCCCGCATAGCTGGTCCAGATCTTCTGCCCCGACACGCGATAGACATCGCCGTCGCGGGTCGCGCGGGTGCGCAGCGAGGCGAGGTCGGAACCGGAACCGGGTTCGGAAAAGCCCTGGCACCAGAGCGCCCGGCCGCCGGTGATGGCGGGCAGATACTGGGCTTTCTGCGCGTCCGACCCATAGCGGATCAATGTCGGCCCGACCCAGTTGACGTTCATATATTGGCCGCCGCGCGGTTCGCCCGCGATCCACATTTCCTCGGCCAATATGGTCTGATGCCAGGGGTCGAGGCCCTGGCCGCCAATCTCCCTGGCCCAGTGCGGGGTCAGCAGGCCTTCATCGGCCAGGCGCCCGCAGAAAGTGCGGGCATAGTCGGTCAGCGCGGGGGAGGCCGGGCCATGCTGCGAGAAACGCTCCCAATCCTCCGGCAGCGTCGCGGCGAGAAAGTCGCGCAACCGCTGGCGAAAAGCCTCTTCATCCTGCGTCCATTCAAAGTTCATTGGTCCACGCATCCCCTGCCGAACAGGGATGCGATACTTAAGAGCGGCGCGGCGCGACAGGGCGGCGGGCAAGAGAACGCCCCGGTGATGGGCTTGGGCCGGGTCTTGCCGCGCTCCACCGGCTTGGGCAGCTTTCGGGCATGAGCGAGCGCGATTTCAAAATGGCAGCCCCCTTGGATGAAGTGCCGCTGGGCAAGACCAAAAGCGTAACCATCGACGGACGGACCATCCTGCTGTGCAACAGCGACGGGCAGATTCATGCCATCGCCGCGCTCTGTTCCCATGCCGACGAACCGCTCGCCTGCGGTCGTATCCGCCTGGGCTGGATCGCCTGTCCGGCCCATGGCGCCCGTTTCGACCTGGAGACCGGTGCGCCGCTGACCGGCCCGGCAAGCGAACCGATCGCCACCTATCCGGTCCGCATCGTCGACGACATGATCGAGGTGGCGATCTAGCGCCATCGCCTTGGGGATATCGCCGGCCGCCATCTTGCGGGGGGCCGCGCAATTGGGCCTAGCGTCGGGCATGAGAGGAACCGGAACGGGATGGAGGGGCAGGCTTTGACCGATGCGCTCGACAGGCTGCGGCAGGAAGTGCGCCAATGGCTGGCCGACAATGCGCCGCACGGCTGGCGCGAGCGCAGCAGCAGCGAGGCCGCCTTCCTGCAAATCCAGCGCAACTGGTTCGCCAAGCTGGTCGAGGGCGGCTATGCCGTGCCGCACTGGCCGGCCCAATGGCCGGGCGGTGGCCGGTCGCTTGCCGAACAGAAGATCCTCTATGAGGAACTGGCCCGCGCGGATACGCCGCGGCTGCTGTTGTCCTTCATGTCGACCTATCATGCCGCCTGCACCCTGTTCGAATGGGCGAGCGAGGCGCAGCAGGCGCTGTTGATCCCGCGCATCCTGGCCGGCGAAATCTGGTGCCAGGGCTTTTCCGAACCCAATGCCGGGTCCGACCTGGCCAATGTCCGCACCCGCGCCGAGCGGGTCGGCGACCATTATGTCGTCAACGGGCAGAAGCTCTGGTCGACCATGGGCCAGTTCGCTGACAAATGCCTGTTGCTGGTGCGCACCAGCAATGACGGGCCGAAACAGGCGGGGCTCACCTATCTGCTGCTCGACCTCAAGGCGCCGGGCGTCATCGCGCGGCCGATCCACCAGATTCATGGTGACGAGGAATTTGCCGAGCTGTTCCTCGACAATGTCGAGATTCCCGTCAGCGACCGGTTGGGCGAAGAGGGGCAGGGCTGGGCCGTGGCGCAATCCACCCTTTCCTCCGAACGCGGCCTGACCCTGCTGGAACTCAGCGCCCGGTTGCGTGGCGCCTTGTGGCGGCTAGGCGAGCTGATCCGGGCGCAGGGCCGGCAGGACGATCAGGGCATAGTGCGGGACTTCGGCCGGCTGAGCGCCAAGGTGGATGCGACCTGCGCCGTCGCCGACCAGTTCCTCGCTAACCGCATTGCCGGGATCGAGCGGGTCGGCGACGCCTCCATCGTCAAGCTGTCCTATTCGCGCACACTACGGGACTTCACATCGCTTGGGATTCGGCTGGGTGGCATCGACGCGCAATATCACAGTCCGATCACCTTTGGCGGCGGCATGGAGACCGGCAACTGGATGGCGGATTTCATGAACAGCTATGCCTGGACCATCGCCGGCGGCAGCGACGAGGTGCAACGCAACATCATCGCGGAACGGCTGGTCGGCATGCCGCGCGAACCCAAAAGCTGGACCTTGAAGGAGGGCGCGGCATGACCATGACCCGCGCGGAAGTGCAGGACGCGGCCGACAAGGCGTTCGGTCAGAGCGAACTGGCCCCGGATGCGGCGCAGAGCTGGGCGCTGATCGCCGAGATGGGCTGGCTGATGATGGGCGTGCCGGAGGAACTGGGCGGCCTGGGCCTCGGCCGCGAGGCGACGGGCGTCATCCATCAGGGCGTGGGCAAGGCGCTGGTGCCCGGCCCCGTGCTGGCGCAGATGCTGACGATCGAGGCGCTGGCCGCTGCCGATCATCTGCCGGAGCGCGAGGCGCTGATCGCCGACGCCATGGCGGGCGAGGTGATGACCGCATCGCTGGCGGGTGGGCTGGACGGCGCCGACCGGCTGACCTGCGTGCCCGATGCCGATACCGCCAGCCATATTTTGCACGTCACCGGCGATCGGGTGGCACTGGTGCCGGCCGAGCAGGTTGCCGTCACCTATCGCGCCGGATGGGACAAGAGCCGTCGCCTGTTCGATGTCGTCCTTGAAGGCCCCGGCCTCACGCTGGCGCAGGGCGATGCCGCCCGCGCGCTGGCGGATCGGATCGAGGCGCTGCGCCTCTTCTGTCTGGCGGGCGACAGCCTGGGCGGCGCAGAGGCGGCGCTGGCGATGACCGTCGCCTATCTCGAAACGCGGCAGCAGTTCGATCGGCCGCTGGCACTGTTCCAGGCGCTCAAGCATCGCGTCGCCGACATGCGGACCCAATTGACCGCCGCCGACGCCTTGTTCTGGAGCCGGGCACAGCAGGTCGAGATCGATATCATCGCCCTGGGCGCGCTCAAGGCGCTGGCCTGCACCGTCTATCGGCTGGTCGCGGAAGAGGCGATCCAGCTCCACGGCGGCATCGGCCTCACCATGGAACATCCCTGTCACCTGTTCCTGAAGCGCGCGATGCTCAATTGCGCGCTCGGCGGCGATGCGGATCATTGGGACGAACGGACCGGCAGGGCGGCGCTAGCAGCGGCGGTCTGACACCATGACGGGAGAGAAGAAGATGCGCCGATCGATTGCCCTCTGCATGACAGCCCTGTCACTGGCCTTGGTCGCAACGGCAGGGACCGGCGCCGACGCCCAGCCGGGCAGCACCCCGGCCGCCGCCGCCGAAGACCCGCTCTTCACCCAGCCCTATATCGATATCGACGAATGGCGCGATGCGCCGGTGCGGCACCGCTATGTCCATGGCGGGTTCAAGGGGACGGAGACCCGTTTCTCCTTCTATTTCCCCGACAAGGCGCACTATCAGGGCCGCTTCTTCCAGCATATCACGCCGGTGCCCGATGACGAGAATCTGGCGCAGAAGCTGACGCAAGGCGAGGAAAATTATATCGGCTTCTCGATCGCGTCGGGCGGCTATTATGTCGAAACCAATGGCGGCGGCCGCGACCAGGTGGGCATGCCGGGCAAGCCCAATGACTTCACCATCGCCGCCTATCGCGCCAATGCCGCATCGGCCCGCTATTCGCGGGTCGTGGCGCAGCAGATGTACGGCGGCAAGCGCCCTTATGGCTATGCCTTTGGCGGCAGCGGCGGGGGCTTCCGCACGGTCGGCTCGATCGAGAATACGACCGGCGTGTGGGACGGCGTCGTCCCCTATGTGCTGGGATCGCCGATGGCGCCGCCCAACATGTTCTCCGTGCGGATGCGGGCGATGCGGGTGCTCAATGACAAGTTCCCGCAGATATTGGACGCGGTGGAGCCGGGCGGCAGCGGCGATCCCTATGCCGGGCTGACGCCGCAACAGGTATCGGTGTTGCGCGAAGTGACGGCGATGGGATTCCCGACGCCCAGCTGGTTCGGCTGGAAGACGATGGGCATCCATGGCTTTGCCGCCCTTTATGGCGGGATGGTGATGGCGGATGCCGGCTATTTCACCGATTTCTGGACCAAGCCGGGCTATCTTGGCCATGATGATCCCAAGAGTTTCGACGGCTATCGGCTGCAGCATGACGCGACCATCGCCGCGCCGATCAGCGCGGCGCAGGCGGCCGAATTGAAGCTCGACACCCGCATCACCGATGGCGCGGCCAATGTCGACAATGCCTTTGCCGCGCTGCAGGGCCGGGCGGCGCAGCGCATCGTCGCCTTCCGCCTGTCGAGCCCGCCGCGTGCCAACTATTTCGTCGGCGGCGACCTGATCGTCGGGTCGGGCGCGGCGCAGGGCAAGCGGTTGACGATCAACCGCATCGCCGGTGATGTCGTGATCCTGGGCGTGGTGGACGATGCCGTGGTCGACCTGCTGAAGGCCGGCGACAAGGTGCGGGTCGACAACAGCAATTTCCTCGCCGCCGAAACCTATCATTGGCATCAGGTGCCGCCGGCCGATGCCGGCTATCCGGTCTGGGACCAGTTTCGCGGGGCCGACGGCAAGCCGCTCTATCCGCAGCGGCCCTTCCTGCTCGGCCCGCTTTTCACCGCCGCGACCACCGGCAAGCCGATGGGCCAGCCGCCGATGACCGGGCAGTTCCAGGGCAAGATGATCCTGGTCGAAAATCTGTGGGATCGCGAAGCCATGCCGTGGCAGGGCGACTGGTATCGCCAGCGGGTGATCGCTGCCCAGGGTGCGGGCGCGGACCAGAATTTCCGCATCTGGTTCACCGACCATGCGCTGCATGGTGACAGCAGTCAGCAGGAAGACCCGACCCGCACGGTCAGCTATCTGGGCATGCTGGAACAGGCGCTGCGCGACCTGTCCGCCTGGGTGGAAAAGGGCGTTACGCCGCCGGCGAACACCGCCTATCGCATCGATAATGGCCAGGTGATCGTGCCGGCCGATGCGACCGCGCGCGGCGGCATCCAGCCGGTCGCCAGCGTCACCGCCAATGGCAGTGCGAAAGCCGTCGTGAAGCCCGGCGCGGCCGTGACCTTCCGCGCGACCATCAGTGTACCGCCGGGCACCGGCCGGATCGTGTCGGCGGAATGGGATTTCGACGGCAGCGGCGCCTTTGCCGAAAAGGCGAGGCTGCCCGGCGGTTCGGGCAACAGCCTGACCCTGACCACACGCCACAGCTTCGCCGCGCCCGGCACCTATTTCCCCACGCTGCGCATCGCGTCGGAACGCAGGGGCGACGCCGCCACCCCCTATGCCCGCATCCAGAATCTGGGTCGGGTGCGGGTCGTCGTCCAATAGCGGCAGAGGCAGCGCCGCATCATGTGGCGCCCCTGTCCCGTCAGTTCGACACGTCAGGGCATTGGCCCGGACGCTTTTCTTCCTTGCCGGCCTTGAACCAGCGGGTCGACTGGGCATCGACGGACTCGTCATAATAGCAGACCTCGGCCGTGCCGCTGGCCGGATCGACCAGGGTCAGCCATTGGTGCGGGCCGCAATTATGGGTCTCGCACGACCAGGCCGCGATCTTGCCGTCGACGGTCGCGATCGGCGAAGCGGGGCCGCCCTCTTCCAGCACCCATTTGCGCACCGCCTTGTCCGCGACCGCCGCCTTCACCGCCGCGACCACGGCCGGATCGTCGTTCCAGCTATGGGCGCCGACCTTGTCGAAGGGATATTTGCCGACATAGGGGCTGAAGGCGTCGGCTCTGGGCGCGGCGGCATTGGTCGCGTTGGCGGCGTTGGCCATGGCATTTTCGACCGCGTTGACCGCATTGTCGGCGGCATTTTCCTCCGGACTGCTCTTCTCGCCGCTGCAGGCGGCCAGCGCGGCAGACAGGAGGACGGGCAGGGTCAGGACGGTCCAGAGGCGGTGGCGGGTCATCGGCGGTCCTTTGCGCGGTAGGGATGACCCCATGGTGGGGCGGGACGCGGCAGCGAGCAAGCGCGATTGGGCCACGGGCGCGGAAATTGGCGGCTGATCCGTCTGTAGGGGCAGATGATCTTCGATTGCGAAAGGCCCCCTGCCCGATGCGTTTCCCCCCTGCCC
>NZ_NOIW01000131.1:0-12677 GCF_002708645.1 Sphingobium sp. IP1 | reverse complement strand
GCGGAACCTGATCCCATGGCCGCCGATCCCATCATCTCGCTGCGGGGGATCACCAAGATCTTCGGCAGCGGCCCCACCGCCTTTCAGGCCTTGAAGGGCATAGACCTCGATATCGAGCAAGGCGATTTCGTCGCCGTCATGGGGCCTTCGGGCTCGGGCAAGTCGACGACGATGAACATATTGGGCTGCCTCGACGTGCCATCGGGCGGGCAGTTCCTGTTCAAGGGCCGCCATGTCGAAACGCTGGACCGCGACCAGCGCGCGCTGCTGCGCCGCCGCTATCTCGGCTTCGTCTTCCAGGGCTTCAACCTGCTCGCCCGCACCAGCGCGCTGGAGAATGTCGAGCTGCCCCTGCTCTATCGCGGCGAGGACAAGAAGACCCGCTACGACATGGGCATGGCCGCGCTCGACAAGGTGGGCCTCAAGGACTGGTGGGACCATACGCCGGCGGAACTGTCGGGCGGCCAGCAACAGCGCGTCGCGATCGCCCGTGCCATCGTCACCCAGCCCGACGTGCTGCTGGCGGACGAACCGACCGGCAATCTCGATTCCGAACGGTCGGTGGAGATCATGCAATTGCTGACCGACCTCAACCAGAATAGCGGCATCACCGTGTTGATGGTGACGCACGAACCCGACATGGCCGAATTTGCCCATACCATCGTCCATTTCAAGGACGGGCTGGTGGAGCGGGTCGACAAGGGCCAGGGCGGACCGCAGAAGGGAGCCGTGGGCTGATGCTGGGCACCACCGTCATCCTCGCCTTCCGGGCGATCAACCGGCACAAGATGCGCAGCTTCCTCACGACGCTCGGCATCATCATCGGCGTTGCCGCCGTCGTCACCATGGTGACACTGGGCAATGGCGCGACCGCCGCCGTGCGCGAACAGATCAGCTCGCTGGGTGCAAACGTGCTGCAACTGCGCCCCGGCCAGGGCTTCGGCCGTGGCGGCGGCGGGCCGCGCCCGCCGAATTTCAAGGAAGCGGACCTGACCGCGATCGAGAACCAGCTGACCGGCGTGCGCGCCGTCGCGCCGGTGGTCCAGTCGAGCGGCACCGCCATCTATGAAGGCAATAACTGGTCGACCACCGTCTATGGCACGACCTCCGCCTATTCGCAGGTCCAGTCCTGGAATGTGTCGGAAGGCCGGCTGTTCATGCCGGACGAGGAAGAGGCCGGCAAATCGGTCTGCATCATCGGCAATACGGTGCGCACCAACCTGTTCCAGGGCAATGACCCGATCGGCAAGCGGATGCGGATCAAGGGCGTCAGCTGTCAGGTGGTGGGCGTGCTTGCGACCCGCGGCCAGGGCGGCTTTGGCGACCAGGACGATGTCGTCGTCATGCCGATC
This sequence comes from Sphingobium sp. IP1, assembly GCF_002708645.1. NCBI lineage: Bacteria > Pseudomonadati > Pseudomonadota > Alphaproteobacteria > Sphingomonadales > Sphingobiaceae > Sphingobium > Sphingobium sp. IP1. Next base: position 11,325 of record NZ_NOIW01000131.1, on the reverse strand, counting down.
AAGTTTGTCCAGCGCCGCTTCACCGGCGATCGCGACATCAGCCAGATCATGGTCGCGGTCGACGACGCCTATGACAGCGCGACCGTGCAGGACAGCCTGGAGCAGCTGATGCGCGAGCGGCGCAAGATCAAGGCGGGCGCGGAGGATAATTTCAACGTCTTCGACACCAAGCAGATCAGCGACACGCTGACCGGGACCACCACCATCCTGACCCAGATCGTCGCGGCGGTCGCCGCCATCTCGCTGCTGGTCGGCGGCATCGGCATCATGAACATCATGCTGGTGTCGGTGACGGAGCGCACCCGCGAGATCGGCATCCGCCTCGCCATTGGCGCGGTCGCGCGCGAAGTGCTGATGCAGTTCCTGGTGGAGGCGATCGTGCTGTCCTGCATGGGCGGCCTGATCGGCCTGGTCATTGCCCTCATCGCATCGGTCGGCATCGCGCCGCTGATGAAGGTGCCCTTCACCTTCGATCCGCAGGTCAATCTGATCGCCTTCCTCTTCTCGGCGGCGATCGGCGTGGTGTTCGGCTATTTCCCGGCGCGCCGGGCGGCCAGCCTGAACCCGATCGACGCGCTGCGGCACGAATAGGCTGATACATTTTCCGACAAAAGGGCGGTTATCCGGGATAATGCTGCGACATCTTCTGCCTAATCCCTCCTGCCATGGCGCCGCTCCGGCGCTGTGGAAGGAATGCCCCCATGAAGATGATCGCCGCCAGCCTCATCAGCAGTGCGCTGCTGCTCGGGGTCAGCCTCACCCCCTTTGCCGACGCGCAGGCACCACAGACGGCGCAATTGCTGGAGGGCAAGGATCATCCCATCCTGCTCGCCCGCATGACCGTCACCGCCACGCCCCTGCCCGCTTCCACCAACTGAACCGCCCCGCGCCGGAGCGGCGCGCATGAACGGCGTCATCGGCCTGCTCGGGACGCTGGCGCTGCTGCTGGCTGTTGGCGGCGCGATCGGCCTGATCGATAGGCGCGGCTTTCGGCCCGGCTGGCTGCTGGTTGCCGCCGCCCTGGTCGCCGCCAATGACGCGCTGCTGACCCGCGCCTATCGCCATATCCCCGATCTCATCCCCGCCGCCGGCTGGAACTGGCAGGGCAAGCTGCTGGCCCTTGCCCTCACGCTGCTGATCGCCGCCCTGCCCGCCTTCGGCTGGAAGCGGGTCGGCCTTACCCTCCGGCAGGCGCGCGGCAGCCTGACCGCTGCCCTGCCCGTGGCTCTCCTCTATTGCGCCTTCTTCACGGCGCTCGCCCTCTATTTCCCCGACGATCCGAGCAGCGCAGAGGAAATCGCCTTTCAGCTCACCATGCCGGGACTGGAGGAAGAACCCTTTTATCGCGGCATCCTGCTCTTCGCGCTCGATCGCGCCTTCACCCGGCGGGTCCGCTTCCTGGGCGTCGACTGGGGCTGGGGCGCCCTGCTGTCCTGCGGCCTGTTCGGCCTGGCCCACGCGTTCGGCTATTCGGGCGGCCATTTCAGCTTTGACCCGATGGTGATGGCGCTTACCGCCATCCCCTCGCTGCTGGCCGTCTGGCTGCGCCTGCGTACCGGCAGCCTGCTGCTGCCGATCCTGCTGCACAATTTCGGCAATGCCATCTCGCTCATGCTGTGAGTCGAGCAAGGCATTGAAAAAGCGCAATTTATGAACCGATATTCAGCTTAAATCGGGTTTTGATACAATTTCCGACAAAACTGCCCCACCCTTGGGACAGGCTTGCGACAAGCGCGGCCTATCCCTGTCTTCGACGCCGGAAGCGGCGCCCTCGATTGAAACAAGAGGAGTGAAGACATGTTCAAGAAGATCATCCTGGCCCTGACCGCCACCGCCGTTGCCGCCAGCCCGATCGTCACCGCCCAGGCCCAGGCCGCGCCCCATCGCGAGACCGTCCGGGTCGTGAAGGAAGGTCCGCACCGCACCGTCGTCCAGAAGAAGACGGTGGTGCGCAACGATCGCCACTGGGCCAAGGGCCAGCGCTTCGATCGCCGCTATGCGACCAATTATCGGGTCGTCGACAATTATCGCGGCTATCGCCTGTCGGCCCCGCCGCGCGGTTACCACTGGGTCCGCTCGGGCAATGACGCAGTGCTGGTCGCCCTCACCAGCGGGATCATCGGCGCTGTCGTCGCCGGCGCCATCCGCTAAGCGCCCCACTTCCTGAAAAGCGCCCTGGAGCCACCGCTCCGGGGCGTTTTCGCGTTCACACCAGCCCGGTCAGATAATAGACGGCGATCACGACGAAGACGGTCATCGTCTTGATGAGCGTCAGCGCGAATATGTCCTTATAGGCCTGGCGATGGGTGAGGCCCGTCACCGCCAGCAGGGTGATGACCGCGCCATTATGCGGCAGGCTGTCCATGCCCCCCGATGCCATCGACGCGACCCGGTGCAGCACCTCTCTTGGGATACCCGCCGCATCGCCCGCCGCCACGAACTGGTCCGCCATCGCCGCCAGCGCGATCGACAAGCCGCCCGACGCCGATCCCGTGATGCCGGCCAGGGTCGTCACCGTAATGGCTTCGTTGATCAGCGGATTGTGCACCGCCTTCAGCGCGTCCTTGACGACCAGGAAGCCGGGCAGCGCCGCGATCACCCCGCCAAAGCCATATTCGACCGCCGTGTTCATCCCCGCCAGCAGAGCGCCGCCGACCGCCGCCTTCGCCCCTTCCGCAAAGCGCCGCGCCACGACCGGGAAAGCGAAGATCAGGATGGTAGCGATGCCCATCAGCAGCGCCCCCTCCACCGCCCATAGCGCCGCCTGTTGTGTCACTTTCGCCGTCACCGGATCGGGCAGCCCCGCTAGCCGAATGCTCACCTCTTCCGCCCCGCCGGTGATGCGCGGGATCAGCAGCGTCAACGCCAGATTGCCAAGCCCCACCACCAGCAGCGGCAGCAATGCGACCAGCGGGTGGACGGTCACCGCCTCTTCCTGACGATCGGGTTCGTTGACGAGCGTTTCGGGCGCGCCATAGCCCTCCCCCGCGACCGCCATCGCCCGGCGCCGCCAGTTGAGATAGGCAAGGCCCGTCGCTGCAATCACCACCGATCCGATCAAGCCCAGCACCGGCGCCGCCCAGGCGGTGGTGCCAAAGAAACTGGCCGGAATGACATTCTGGATCTGCGGCGTGCCCGGCAGCGCATCCATGGTGAAGGTCAGCGCGCCAAGACCAATGGTAGCCGGCACCAGCCGCTTGGGAATATCGGCGCGGCGGAACATCTCGGCAGCGAAGGGGTAGACGGCAAACACCGCGACGAAGACCGAGACCCCGCCATAGGTCAGCAGCGCCGTCACGATCATGATCGCCGGGATCGCCCTTCCCGCGCCGACGAAACCGATCACCGCCGTCACGATCGCGCGGGAAAAGCCCGATATCTCGACCAGCTTGCCGAACAGCGCGCCGAGCAGGAAGACCGGAAAATAGAGTTTCAGGAAAGTGGCGACCTTGTCCATGAACAGGCCGGAAAAGGCGGTGGGGACCGCCGCCGGATCGGTCAGGAACACCGCCAGCATGGCGAGCAAGGGCGCCATCAATATGACGCTCATGCCGCGATAGGCCGCCAACATCAACAAGATCAGCGCCAGTGCCGCGATTGCGACCGCCATCCGTCTCTCCTTCTCTTTTTCTGAAGGGCAGGATAGAGACAGGTGAAGCCTGACTGCAAGCAGGGCCGCTGCCGCCCATGGCTGCACCGATGCCGCTTGCCTTTCCACCGCTTTTCCGTCATAGGCGCGCCTTCGCTCGGCCCCGGATTCGGACGTCGGACGATTTCGAATGCTTGAGACGACAGCCGGAGGGGCGTTCCACATGGGGTGGGCGTCAGCGATCGGCCAACAGATGAGGCAATACCCATGGCTCTTTACGAGCATGTGTTCCTTGCGCGCCAGGATCTGGCACAGGCGCAGGTGGACGCTCTGGCGGAAACCGCCACCAAGATCGTCGAGGAAAATGAAGGCAAGGTGACCAAGGTCGAGACCTGGGGCCTGCGTTCGCTCGCGTACAAGATCGCCAAGAACCGCAAGGCGCACTACGTCATGCTGAACATCGACGCACCGGGCAACGTGATTGCCGAGCTGGAGCGTCAGACCCAGATCAACGAAGACATCATCCGCTACATGACCATCAAGGTCGAAGAGCTGGAAGCCGGTCCGTCGGTGATGATGCGCAAGCAGGAACGCGCCGAACGTGGCGACCGTGCCCCCCGTGGTGACCGTGGCCCGCGCCGTGAGCGCGAAGAAGCCCCGGCTGCCGAATAAGGAGATCTGAAACATGGCACGCCCGTTTTTCCGCCGCCGCAAGAGCTGCCCCTTCGCCGCCAAGGATGCGCCGAAGATCGATTACAAGGACGTCCGTCTGCTGCAGGGCTTCGTGTCCGAGCGCGGCAAGATCGTCCCCAGCCGCATCACCGCGGTGTCCGCCAAGAAGCAGCGTGAGCTGGCCCAGGCCATCAAGCGCGCCCGTCACCTGGGCCTGCTGCCCTACATCGTGAAGTAAGGGAGAAAGACCCATGGAAATCATTCTCCTTGAGCGCATCGAAAAGCTGGGCGCAATCGGCGACGTCGTCACCGTGAAGGATGGTTACGCTCGTAACTTCCTGCTGCCCAACAAGAAGGCTCTTCGTTCGAACGCCGCCAACAAGGCTGTGTTCGAAGCCAACCGCGCGAAGATCGAAGCCGACAACGCCGCTCGTCGTTCGGACGCCGAAAAGGCTGCCGAAGGCGTCAACGGCAAGCAGATCGTCCTGATCCGCCAGTCGTCGAACGCCGGCCACCTGTACGGCTCGGTCGCCGTCCGTGACGTCGTCGACGCGCTGCACGCCGATGGCGTGACCAACGTCTCCAAGGCGATGGTCGTGCTGGAGCGTCCGATCAAGACCCTGGGCGTCTTCGACGTCAAGGTCGCGCTGCACCCGGAAGTGGCCGTCACCATCACGGTGAACGTTGCCCGCTCGCCGGAAGAAGCCGAACTGCAGGCGCAGGGCGTCGACGTGATGGCCGACCTGTTCGAGAAGGACGAAGCCGGCTTCACCGAGGATTACGATCCGAACGCCGAGCCGGGCGAAATCGCCGTCGAGGCAGAAGAAGCCCCGGCCGAAGAAGCCTGAGCCTCTTCGCTCTGATAAACGAGAAAGCCGCCCGTCACCGGGCGGCTTTTTTGTTGTCTTGGACGGTTGATCGGATGCTCATCGCGCCGGTTCCAGGTCACCGAGCTTGGCCTGTCGGTCTATGACCGGTGCCGCATCGCCGTGGCCTCCATATTGCCCGATTTACTGACGCTCTATCCCAAGGGCCATGTCCAGATCGTCGCGCTCGGGCGCCCTGGCGCTGTCGTTCCCGGAATGGCAGGCGCAGGAGGGGATCGTCCACCTCGTCTTCACCACCCGTACCGGGCTGCCGCCGCTGGTGCGCGCCTGGATCGATCATCTCGCCGCCCATTTCAGCAACGGCGATATCTTCTCGCCCTGATTTCAGCCCTGCGCCCGGCGACGGCGCGTTTCCCACCCCTTCTTCGCCGCGGCTGATCGATCGGTCGGCGGCATGGCTGTCGGGCTTGCCCCGCCCCGATCCCGACAGGTTGCCCCCGCCCGAATCCTTGTTCACGGTCGCCCAGGCCCGCGCCTCCGCCTCGTCATGCGACACACCGCGCTCTTCATAGCTTTGCGCGATATGCGCGGCCTTGCGCTTCTGCTTGCCAGTGTAACGATCCTTGTCGCCTCTGGGCATGTCTGCCTCCTTTTTTCGTCCCATATCGGTTCAAATACCGAGAGGCATTTCCCGAGGATTGCCATTAAGTTGCACGGCTAGAAAATGAGGAACGGAGAGTCGCCATGAACGTTCCGGACATCATGGAGCAACGCACCCTGCTTGAGCGCCTCGCCCGGCATCTCGCCGCCGGGGCGACGCATAACTGGCCCTATTGGGTCGAGGATGCCGCCAGCATATTGGCGATGCTCAAGGAGCCCGACCCCGCCATGCGCGAGACGGGCGACGTGACCGCCTGGCAGGCGATGATCGATACCGCCCTGCAACAGCGCTGGACCATCTTTCCGCCAGGCATGACCGGCGCGGACGAGGATCATGTCGGCAGCGCGGACGAAGAGGGCGAAATTCGTCTCTCGCCCGAGGCTGTCGACCAGGACGCCGCCAAGTGGGTCCATCTTCACAGTGGGCCGAAGGAGACACCATGAAGGGATTGTTGAAGCTGGCCTTTTTGACCGGACTGGGCGCCGTTGCCTGGAAGAGCCTGAAGGAACGGGCCGGCAAGGATGATGGTGCCGCGGCCGATGGTCTGGATGATCGCGGCCCGGTCGGCTCGTCCGGCATCGTCCGCGACGCCGGACCGCAGGCGGACGACAGCGATTGGGACATGGTCGATGAACAGTCCGACGAATCCTTCCCCGCCAGCGATCCGCCCGGCAATTACTGATATTGCCGACGCCCGGTCACGAATCGGCAATCATCGCTCCATTGCCCCCACCCTGCCCGCGCATTAAGAAGCGCGCACGGATGATATCCATCCGTTTCAACAGGGGAATTATTCAACCATGCCTTCGGGTCTGATCGCGCTGCTCGACGATGTTGCCGGTATCGCCAAGATGGCGGCCACGTCGCTGGACGATGTCGCCGCTGCCGCCGGCAAGGCCGGCACCAAGGCCGCCGGCGTCGTCATCGACGATACTGCCGTCACCCCCAATTATGTCATGGGCCTGTCGCCCGACCGCGAACTGCCGATCATCTGGAAGATCGCGCGCGGATCGCTGCGCAACAAATTGCTGTTCCTGCTGCCCGCGGCACTGGCGCTCAGCGCCTTTGCCCCCTGGCTGCTGCCGCCGCTGCTGATGCTGGGCGGAGCCTTCCTCTGCTTCGAGGCGGCGGAAAAGCTGCTCGAAGCGATCCAGGGCGGCCATGACGAGGTGGCGGATGCCGCCGCAACCCTGACCTCCAAGGAACTGGAGGACCAGAAGGTTTCCAGCGCGATCCGCACCGACTTCATCCTGTCGGGCGAGATCATGGCGATTGCGCTCGGCACTGTCGCCAGCGAACCGATCTGGGAGCAGGCGATCATCCTGGTCGTCGTCGCCATCGCGATCACCGCCGGCGTCTATGGTGTGGTCGGCTTCATCGTGAAGATGGACGATATCGGCCTGCACCTCGCCCAGCGCAGCGGCGCGGCGACGCGCGCGATCGGCCGCGGCCTGGTCAAGGCGATGCCGGTCGTGATGAGCGTTCTGGGCGTGGTCGGCACGGCGGCGATGCTGTGGGTCGGCGGCGGCCTGATCGTCCATGGCCTGCACGAATTCCATTGGGATCTGATCCCCGGCACGATCCATCATCTGGCGCATGGTGCAGCCCATGCCGTGCCCGCGATCGGTCCGGTGGTCGACTGGCTTGTCAACGCGATCGGCGCGGGCATTGTCGGTCTGGTGATCGGCGGCATCATCGTTGCCGTGCTGCATCTGTTCAAGAAGCACTGAGGCGATTAAGGGGAGCGCCCGCGCCTTTGCCGGCGCTTCCCTCGCTCCGGACTTTCCAAGTGACCCAATCTTCCCCCTGGCGCATCGAGGCGCGCGCCCTCGTCACGCTCGCCATTCCCATGATCGCGGGCAATGTCGCCTGGTCGGGGATCGCCGCGACCGATCTGCTGCTCGTGGGCCGGCTGGGTGCGGAAGCGGTCGCCGCCGGGGCACTGGCGATCAATCTCTTCAACGCGCTGCTGATCTTCGGCCTTGGCCTCGTCACGGCCGCCGCGCCGCTGATCGCCAGCGAGCGCGGCCGTCGCCGCCATTCGGTGCGCGACGTGCGCCGCACCGTCCATCAGACGCTGCGCGCCGCCGCCTTCTTCGTGCTGCCGGCCTGGCTGATCCTGTGGCATTGCGAGGCGATATTGCGCGCCATGGGGCAGGAGCCCGACCTGGCGCGCGAAGCCGGCCATCTGATGCGCGGGATGCAATGGGCGCTGCTGCCCTTCCTCTGCTTCACCACGCTGCGCAACTTCATCTCGGCACTGGAGCGCCCGCTCTGGGGCCTCATCATCATGCTGCTCGCCATCCCGTTCAACGTGCTGGTCGGCTGGGCGCTGATCTTCGGCCATCTGGGCCTGCCCGCGCTCGGCCTGCTGGGCGCCGGCATCGCCAGCACCCTCTCTTCCACCTTCCTGTTCCTGGGCCTGCTGACCGTCATCCTGGTCGATCGCCGCTTCCGCCGTTATCGGCTGATGGGCCGCTTCTGGACGCGCGACCGCGACCGGCAGCGGGCGGTGTGGACGCTGGGCCTGCCGATCGCGATCACGCTCGGGCTGGAAGTCACCGTGTTCAATGCCTCGGCCTTCCTGATGGGGCTGATCGACCGGGAATCGCTCGCCGCCCATGCCGTGGCGATCCAGATCGCCTCGCTGGTGTTCATGGTGCCGATGGGCATCGGCCAGGCCGCGACCGTGCGCGTCGGCGTCGCCTATGGCCGGGCCGATCCCGCCGCGATCGGCCGTGCCGGCTGGCTGGCGCTGATCGTCGGCACCGGCTTTGCCATGGCGGCCGCGCTGATGCTGGTCCTGATCCCGCGACCGCTGGTGTCGATCTTCCTCGACGTCCATGATCCGGCCAATCTCGCCACCGCCAATCTGGCGGTCAGCTTCCTGGCGGTCGCCGCGCTGTTCCAGCTGGTCGACGCTGCCCAGGCCGTTGGCGCCGGCGTGCTGCGCGGCATCCAGGATACCAAGGTGCCGATGATCTTCGCCCTTTTCGGCTACTGGATCATCGGTATCGGCGTCGGCGCCCTGCTCGCTTTCCCGATGGGACTGCATGGCGTTGGCATCTGGTTCGGCCTGGCTGCGGGTCTCGGCACGGTGGCGATCCTGCTGATCGCGCGCTGGTCGCTGCGCGACCGGCTGGGCCTGGTTCTGCGCTAGGAAAACCGCCGCACAATTCGTCTTGAAAATCCGGCCGGTTGCACGGCAGGCACATGGTGCGACGCACAAAGCAATTGAAACAGGGCCGTGTTTCTTGATATGGGCGGCCCATCATGGACTCTCCGACCCCTATCTTCGAAGCGATCGCGCTTCAGAAGTGCCTCAAGGCGACCTATAACAAGATGGTCGTCACGCTGGCCCCGCACATCCTCTACACGCGCCATGACGAGATGTTCATGGACGCCGTGACCACGGACCGCGACGGCCGCCCGCCGCGCGAGCTGAAGCTGGGCACGTTCAAGCTGGCGGGCCTGAGCGACGTCGAGATCCTGGACGAGACGTTCGAGGCGATGCACGGCCTCTATGACCAGGGCGACGACAAATATAAGGGCGTGACCCTGTTCGCGGTCGATCCGCAGAGCGCCGCCGCCTGATCGGCATTGGCATCGCATCGACCCGAATGAAGAAGGGCGGCCATTGGCCGCCCTTTTCTTTTATCGTTACTTCTTGAGCCGATAGCCAGTGCGGAACACCCAGGCGATGATGCCTAGGCACACTGCAAGCATTCCGCCCACGAACAGCAGGCTGAATTCGATCCCGACATCACCCTTGCCAAAGAAGGTCCAGCGGAAGCCCGAGATCAGATAGACGATCGGGTTGAACAGGGTGATGGTGCGCCATGGCTCGGCCAGCATGTGGATCGAGTAGAAGGCGCCGCCCAGAAAGGTCATCGGCGTGATGATCAGCAGCGGGATCACCTGCAACTGCTCGAACCCCTGCGCCCATATGCCCAGGATGAAGCCGAACAGGCAGAAGCTCACCGCGATCAGCAGCATGAAGCCGACCATGGCAAAGGGATGGGCGACCGGCAGGTCGACGAACAGATGCGCCGTGGCGAATATGATGAAGCCGACGATCAGCGCCTTGGTCGCCGCCGCCCCGACATAGGCGATCACTGTTTCAATCGCCGACACCGGTGCCGACAGCAGTTCGTAGATGGTGCCGGTGAATTTGGGCATGTAGATGCCAAAGCTGGCGTTGAAGATGCTCTCCGTGAACATCGACATCATGATGAGGCCCGGCACGATGAAGGCGGCATAGGGAATGCCGTCAATCTGCGTCATGCGCGAGCCGATCGCCCCGCCGAACACGATGAAATAGAGCGAGGTGGTGATGACCGGCACCAGCAGGCCGGTCAGCCAGGTGCGCCGGAACCGGTGCAGCTCGAACTTGTAGATGGCGGCAACCGCGCGCAGATTAGGGCCGTTCATGCCGCTTTCTCCTGATGGACCAGGCTCACGAAAATATCCTCCAGGCTGCTCTGCCGCGTGTTGAGATCCTTGTAGCCGATGCCGAGATCGCCAAGCTTGCGCAGCAACGAGGAAACGCCGGTGCGTTCGGCGCGGGTGTCGAACAGATATTCGATCTCCTGCCCCTGCGCCTTGAGCGCCACATCCCAGTCGGCCAGTTCGGGCGGCAGCGCCTCGATCGGCTCGGCCAGCATGATAGACAGCGTCTTCTTGCCCAGCTTCTCCATCAGCGCGGTCTTGTCCTCGACCAGCATCAGCTGGCCATGGTTGATGACGCCCACCCGGTCGGCCATTTCCTCGGCCTCCTCGATATAATGGGTGGTGAGGATGATGGTGACGCCGGTCTGGCGCAGTTCGCCGATCAGCTTCCACATGTCCCGGCGCAGTTCCACGTCGACGCCGGCGGTCGGCTCGTCGAGGAACAGGACGCGCGGCTCATGACTCAGCGCCTTGGCGATCATCACCCGGCGCTTCATGCCGCCGGAAAGCTCGCGGATCTTGTTGTGGCGCTTGTCCCATAGCGACAGGTCGCGCAGCACCTTCTCGACATAGGCATCGTTGCGCGGCTTGCCGAACAGGCCACGACTGAAGGTGACGGTGTCGATCACCCGCTCGAACTGATCGGTATTGAGCTCCTGCGGCACCAGTCCGATCGCAGCGCGCGCGCCGCGATAGTCGCGGATGATGTCATGGCCGGCGACCGTCACGGTGCCGCCAGAGGGGCGGACATTGGCGCAGATGATCGAGATCATCGTCGTCTTGCCCGCGCCATTGGGGCCGAGCAGCGCGAAAATCTCGCCCTCCTCGATATTCAGGTCGACGCCCTTGAGCGCCTGAAAGCCCGACGCATAGCTTTTCGTCAGGCCCTTGATTTCGATGATGGATGCCATGCGGCAGCGCCCCCTTTCCTTGTGTCGGCAAGATAGGAGGCGGACCGCGCCATGCAACCGGCAGCGCGGCAAATAGCGAAGCCGGGCAACATATTGGAAAAAGATTGAAGCCGGTGATGCGCGGGCATAGGCTTGACGCCCCACCATGTGGAGAAGGCTATGAAAAAGGCAATTCTCTATCTGTCGATCGCGTTGCACTACGTACCCGAGAAGGCC
>NZ_NOIW01000130.1:0-12777 GCF_002708645.1 Sphingobium sp. IP1 | reverse complement strand
CCGGCGCGATGCTGGCGGACAGCTCGGTCGCATCCCTGCTGCCATAGAAGGCGCTGGCGCCGAAGTGCGGCATCTGGTCGCGGGTGGCGCTGGCCAGTTCGATCGTGCCGGCGACCGCGCCCGCGCCAAAGGCGCCGCTGCCGCCGCCGCGCGTCACCCGGACCAGCGCCAGCCGATCGGGCACCAAAGCCGAGAAGGGGATATAGCCGAAAAAGGGATCGGCGACCGGCACGCCATCAAGCAGCACCAGCGTCCGGCTCGACGCATTGCCGCCCAGCGCGCGCAGGGTGGCGCCCTGGTTCGAGGGATTGGACGCCCTGCTGTCGGACCGGCGGAACTGCTGGAAGCCCGCGACATCGGCCAGCACGCTCTCGATCCGACCCGACGCCGCATCCTCAAGCCGATCCCGGTCGATCGTCACGGAGCCGTAGGCCGGTGTCCCCGGCGGCAGGCTTAGGCCCGTGCCCGTCACCACGATTGACGCGGCCTCATCCGCCGTCACATCGGGCGCCTGGGCAACGGCGACGCCGGGCAGCGCGCACAGCATCAACGGCAGCGGCAGGATTTTCATGAAGCGCGTCCCCTTGGTCCGATTTTGCATCGGGGACTAGGAAGTCGCGCCCGCCACTGTCAAGCCGCGACCACCGGCATGCCCTGCCATGACCAATATCACGCAGATACATGCACGCCATGGCCAAAGGCGGCATGATTCGACGATTCGCCATGGGCCGATCCACAGCCGCGTTCGCCCCGGTGCCACCCGCCAATTTAATCGCACTGCCAAAACCCCCGGAAAACGGGGGATTTTTTCCTTTTTCGAAAAGTTTTTCATTTTTCTGCAATTCAGCCCTTGCCGACTTTGGAAACCACTGCTAGTTCGCCGCCACCCGCCGAGAGGGACACACTCTCCCGGCCGCCAAGAGCGGGCGTAGCTCAGGGGTAGAGCACAACCTTGCCAAGGTTGGGGTCGAGGGTTCGAATCCCTTCGCCCGCTCCAGAATTCTTCAATAAAATCAAAGAATTCTGGCCCGCCGGGGCCGATCCAAACCGCTTATTTTTCCTTCGAAAATCGCAAAGTAAGCGCATGGTAAGCATGTTTGGGGCTAGGTTCCGCTGTGCTTTTTCCATCACAGTTTACCAGCTTCCTGATCGCACCGGCTGCCTTGCGCAATCGATTACATGCCGCCATCATCGTGACGTGAGGAAATCCGAAGAGTGCCTCGCAAGCATACCTGCCAAGCATAATTTACGTCGGTCCACGAAGGACGGGCGGCCGCCTAGAGATGACAGTGGCATGTCGAACCGCGGCATAGCGCAGGGGAAAGCAAACAGTCGGGCGGCTGCCCGATGGCAGTTGCTGTCGCCTGGATTTGACTTGTGCCCTCTCAATTCCCTTTCCCGTGCCATCGTCCGCCTAGGTCCGTATCCTCTGGATGCCACAATAGTCCCGCCGATGGGACGCCGGCATCCGACGCCGTTTCTCCGCCGGCCGAAAGCCTTGCGCAAACTTTCCAGACCGAGCGAGCCGGGCTTCTGCGTTATCTGGGCAAACGCGCCGGATGGGATGCAGCACCTGATCTTGTCCAAGAAGTCTTCGTGCGCGCCGCAAGCAGCGAGCAGGCGGGACGACTCATAAATCCTGCCGCGTTCGTCAGACGAATCGCCCGCAATTTGCTGATCGATCGAGCCCGAAAGATAGGACGTGATAATGTCGTCATCTTTCCGCTCGACGAGCAGCGAGATGTCGTCGCGCAGCCAGAGCAATGCCTCAATTTGGAGGCGTCCGATCTACTACGCCTCTACGAGAATGCCGTCGATACGCTTCCCGAAAAGACCCGCCGTGTATTCCTGATGCACCGGGTGGATGAAATGAGCTATCGCCAAATCCATGAGCGATTGGAAATCAGCGTCGCGACGGTGGAATATCACATGGTGAAGGCGCTCGCGCATATCAGCCGCCACGTGGACGCGGCGCGATGAGCGACCTGGATGGCGACGATGGCGTCGACCGCGATGCCATCGAAGAACAAGCTATCGCCTGGTTCCTGAATCTGCGCGCTCGTGAACCGGGGGCGGATACCTCGGATCTCGACGCATGGCTGGATCAGTCTGCCGATCATCGACGGGCCTATGAGCGGGCTCGATATCATTTTGAGGCTTCAGAGATACTGAAGTCATCTGTCCGCCATGGCAAAAAGAAGCCGTTACATTCCCGCACATTTTTCCTCGGCCTGGGAATTGCAGCAGCACTTGCGCTGGCAATAGCTCTAGACGCGACCTTCACGTCGAACCAGCATCTGCGGACCGCTATCAACGAGGAAGCTGCGCCGGCGCGCATGCGTGCGCCGCGGCATCAGATCCGCACCGTGGCGCTCGCCGACGGTTCCGATCTCACGCTCGACGCCGCCAGCCAGATCGAAGTTGCAATGACGAGCAGAGAACGTCGAATCCGGCTCCTCGAAGGGAAGGCTCGTATAGCCGTGAGCGCAGACCCTCGCCCCTTCATCGTCGAGGCTGGTTCAGGCGAACTTATGGCCAATGCCGCAAGCTTTGATGTGGATATGGCGGCCGATGGTCAAATCGAGGTTGCCGTGCTGTCGGGTGAGGTCGAATTACGAAGATTGCTGCGCCCCGCGGTGTTGGAGAGGGTAGCCCCAAAGATGCAGGCCGGGCAAAGCTATGGCTATCTTGCAAGCGACTTCACACCAATTGCGGTCGGACAGGACGACACCGATCGGCGTGACTGGCCTAATGGCTGGACCGAATATCATTCCGCGCCCCTGTCGGAGGTGATTGCGGATGCCAATCGATATGCAAGGCAGCCGATCGAGCTCGATGAGCCACCCCTGGGCAATCTGCTGGTTTCGGGACGGTTCCATATTACGGATAGCGACCGCTTTGCCGAGAGGATCGCCTCTCTTTTCGGACTTGCTGCAGTGCACCGCCAAGGCGCCATTCACCTGCGCAAGAGATAAAATATTTTGATCGACGACTAAGGTCGTACCATTTGCAGCGTCAATCCCCCCCAGACGCGCCGATGTGGCGGGTCGGCAAACGCATTGGGGGGAACAATGTCCGTCACGAAGGTTCAAACGATTGCATTGCTCATGGCTGGCGCGGCAGGGGTTATTTCAATCCCAGCAACATGGGCCAAGGACGATCCGGCTATCGTCATCGACTTGGCTGCGCAGACGCTCGACCAATCTCTGCGCGCCGTTGCCTCGAGCGCTGGCTGGGAAATTTACATGTCTGCCAGCGATATCGAGGGCATTGCCGCTGCCCCGCTCAAAGGCAATCTGACCCCGAGTGAAGCTATTGGTCGGCTCCTCAAAACCACCGACCTCGAAGCTAAGATCGTGGATGGAGCCGTGATCATCCGCTCGAAGTCGATCAGCGATGAAAATTCGAGGGACATCATCACCGTCACCGGCAGCCGGATTACCGGGGCGCCGCCGTCGGCCCCCGTTCGCGTCATAACGGCCGAAGACATGCGCCGCGGCGGACAAGCGGACCTCGGTGAGGTCATCCGAAGTTCGCCGGTGAATTTTGGCGGAGGGCAGAATCCCGGTGTCGGCACCAGCCAGGGCAACAGCGACGTCAACGTCAACGGATCTTCGTCCCCCAATCTGCTTGGCCTGGGTCCAAATGCCACTTTGACGCTGTTGAATGGCAACCGCCTCAGCTACACCGGTCTTAATTCTGCCGTCGACATCAGCGCCATTCCCGCAACCGCAGTGGATCGTGTCGAAATCATCACGGACGGCGCTTCGGCGATTTACGGCGCCGATGCCGTAGCCGGCGTCGTCAATGTCATTCTGAAGCGCGACTATGAAGGCGTTAGCGCGCTGGCGAGAGTCGGGGGTTCGACCGATGGCGGCAATTTCCAGCAGCAATATAATCTGACGGGTGGCGCCAAGTGGGCCGGAGGCGGAATTCTCGCCGTTCTGGACCATTCGTCCAACTCCGACATTCCAGCATCGAGCCGTTCCTACGCCAAAAGCATGGCGACGGATTCATCGCTTTACCCCAGGCTCGGGCGCGATAGCGCGCTGATAAGCCTCTTCCAGGACATTGGCAGTCAGCTGAAGGCCAATGTCGACCTGATGTACAAGGACGGAAGGCAAGATGTGATCGCCGGCTTCCTTGAGGGACAGCCGCACACCGTCAGCGGCGCGGCGGTCCGGGCAGACACCCGGTCGTGGCTTGTCGCCCCGTCGCTTACGGCCAGCCTTGGCGCATCCTGGAATCTGCATCTCCTGTCGTCGTTCGGCGCCGACAAATCCCAGACTCATTCGGACATCTTCGCGGGAGGCTCGGTTTATGGGGCAAGTTATCGGCAATATGACAATGATGCTCAGTCGATCGAATTGAACGGCGACGGCCCGCTTTTCAGCCTACCGGCCGGCGAGGTTCGCGTTGCATTGGGCGGCGGCTATCGCCGTACCGGCATCGAACTGACCACCACCACATTGGGCGTCACGAGCAACGCCTTCAAGCAGCACAGTGAAAACGGATTTGGTTTCGCCGAACTGCTGGTCCCGATCCTTTCGCCAGCACAGAATTCCCGGCTGGGGCGTGCGCTTCGGCTGACGGGAGCATTCCGCTACGAGGCGAACTCAGGCACGGATTCCGTCGCGCTTCCGAAATTGGGGATCGTCTATGAGCCATTTGATGGCCTGGCGATAAAGGGTAGTTGGGGCCGCTCATTCCGCCTCCCGACCCTGTATCAGCGATATGGAAGCTACTCCGCCGTCCTATATCAGACCGCCAGATATGCCACGGGCTTTCCAGCCGACTCGACCATGATAATCTTGGGGGGCGCGAACGCCGACCTGAAACCCGAGAAATCGGAAAGCTGGACCTTCTCGGCGGAATTCCGTCCAGTCGAACATCCCGAATTCACCGGCAGCATCAGCTTTTTCCATTTTGATTACACCGATCGTGTTGCAACGCCACTGACGTCTGCGATCGGCGTACTCAACAATCCGATCTATAACAGCCTCGTCACGCTCGACCCGTCCACCTCCTTGCAACAGTCGCTGATCAGCGGTGCAGCGATCGGTCTGCAGAATGGCACGACCGGCACTTATGATCCCAGCCGGGTCGTCGCAATTCTGGATGGCCGTGACCGAAACATGGCACGCGAGATCTACAAAGGCATCAGCCTTTCCATGCGCTACCTGATCGGAGACCCGGATCGCGAGGCGCTCGATCTCAGCTTCGATGGCAATTGGATCGATAGCAGCAGGCAATTGTTCGACGGCCTGCCGACGGTCGATCTTTCCGGCACCATATTCAACCCGCCCAAGCTCAAGGGCCGCGTCGGTGCCAGCTATGTCACACCGCGGCTCACCCTCTCTGCATTCACCAATCTGAGTTCAAGCATCCTCGATAACCGGAGGCTGCCAGCTTACCGCCTGCGCGCGCTCGCGACCCTCGATCTTTCCGCCATCGCCAAGATGGGAGGCGGATTCGAATTGGGCGCCAATATGCAGAATGTCTTCAACGCCAAGCCCCCGTTGATCGTCACAGGCTCTGGTTATGACACGCCCTTCGATACGACCAATTACTCCCCAATTGGACGCTTTCTTTCCATCCAGATTCGCCGGTCGTGGTGATGCTGATGCGCGCGGAAACATGCCTGGCCATCTTGCTGACACTCGCGGCGGCACAGCCGATGGTGGGCCGTGCGGTCGCGGCTCAAGGCCACTTCTGGACCATGGACGACATATTGGCGATCCCCGCTGTGGCCGGCATCGCGCTGGCCGATGACGGACGATCGCTTGCCTACATCCTTCGGATCGCAAACCGAAAGGAGAACCGCACGGAGTTCGAACTCCATGTGACCAACTTCCAGCCGGATGGAGACAGGATCCTTGCCCGTTCCATCTGGATGGAAAGGCTCCAGGCCGTTCCCGGCAAAATGGCCTGGAGCCTATTGATCGATCAGGGACAAGGCGTTCAGCTCTATCAGTTCGGGGCCGACGGCGCCATGCAAGCCCTTGTCGTCAATCCCGAGCCAGTCCTGGTCGGGTCAGCCGATGGTGCACAATTCGGCTATGGCTTCACCGGGCCAGTACGCTTTGGTCTTGCCTATTATGACTGGTCACCCGACGGGCGTCGACTCTTCTACTCACTGCTGCGCGGTGAGGACGAAAAAGGAGAAATCCGGCATGATGAAGACGTCACGCGGCTGACCATCTATCGGCGACGAGGCCCGAGGGTCACGACACATTTCTTTATGAAGGAGGATGGTGGTCCGCCGCTCTGGATCGCTGACGTTGTCGGCCCCGACCGGGTTGGGCGCTATCTGGGCGGCATGCCGATCTGGCACGATGATGCGCTCGACTATGCACTCCAGGCAGACAACCTCAATGTGCCCCATCTCCAGCGTTACCGCTGGCGGTTCGAGGATCGCAAAAGCCGACCTCTTGACGAAGGGCCCGCGCTGTTCGCCGATCGCATCACGGGACCTCATGACGGAACGGTCGCGATCGAGCGCGTCAACCAGCAGCGTCGCTTGAGAGAGCGAACAATCGATGGCCGCTTGATCGACTATGGGGTGCTTGATGCCACATTGTCGGACGCTCGATCCCCTGGACATTGGCGATCTCCAGACGGGAGCATGGCTCTCATAGCAGTCCGCTTCACCAGCGCGGGCCGCTATGGCCTGATCCGCCTAGATACCGCTGGCAGAGTGGCGCGGATCGAGGTTCCTGAAAGCCTGACCCATTGCAGTTTTACGCCCAGACTGTCCGAAGGCGTGTGCGTGCGCGAAGGGGTAACGCGAGCGCCATCCTTCGTACGGGTCACCGTCGGCACGGGCAGGATCGAAGCGCTTCAGCCCCTGTCGCCGCGACATGATGCGATTACGCCGCTTCGCGTGGAGACCCGCATTCTGACAAACGCCTATGGATACCGCGCGCGAAATCTGATCATTTACCCCCGGACGTATAAATCCGGGCAACGCTATCCCGCGGTGCTCGTCACGCATGGTTCCGACGCCGACGAACGGTTCGGGTCGAAGGATATACAATGGGATTATCCGATCCAGCTCTTCGCTGAACGCGGATATATGGTCATACTGGCCAATGAGCCCGACGTCTCGCAAAGTGACGAACTGGAAAAGGCTTCGGCAGATCGCAACATGTGCGGCGGGACAACACCGCCTGCGGAAATACAGCGCCTGGGTTGGCTCAATCAGATTGAGAGCTTCCGTGTAATATTGCATGCGCTTGACACCGAAGGCCTGATCGATCCCAGGCATGTCGGCATTGCAGGGTATAGTTACGGATCCCAGATCGCGAATGTCGCCGTCACCCAGGCTGATCTGTTTTCAGCTGCATCCAGCGGCGATGGGGGTTTCCTCGAACCAACCAGCTATCGCACGCACCAATGCGTCTACCGGGCTATCTATGGCGGGGCTCCCGGCGAGCCTGTTGCGCAGCCAAATTATGCCGCTTTGGCCCCTTCCTATCGAGCGCGCTTCGCTCAGGCGCCGGTGCTGCAGCAGATCGCCGAACCACATGAGTCCGCGATCGATTTCCATCAGGCATTGCGCGCTGCGCAGATCCCTTCGGAAATATCACTTTATCCCGGAGAGAGCTGGGCGTCGGACGAGACGCATTTTTTCCATCTGCCCTCAAATCAGCTGGGCGCCATGGCGGAGAATCTGGAGTGGTTTGATTATTGGCTACGGGATCTTCCACCCTCAACTGAACCGGATGGCGCGCGACGCGCGCGATGGGAGGCCATGCGGCTTGCGCGGCCAAAGTCAGGCGATCGATGATCGCCGAGCTAGCCGGCCCACTGGCGAGCCCAGCTTTCCACCCCGGCAAGACCAAGCAGGCGGCGGGCATGCGTTCGGTCATAGGCCGGTCTGCCGGACGGCGCATCCGGCGGGGGCACAGCGCATATGAGGTCATGCTCAGCGAGGAAGCCGGACTTGAGGAAGGACAATATCTTGCGCTCATTGTCCCAATAATATCGGTCGAGAAAGCCCGCCGGCCCGCCTTTGGTCCGGCGGGCGGTAATGGCAGGCGGCAGATCGGAGGAAAAGGCGCGGCGCGCCATGGAGCGATCGATCCCGCCTTCCACCCATTGCCAGCTGGGTATGCCCAGGCAGACCTCCATGACCGACTGGGCCAACAACGGCGCGATTGTCGGTGGCTGGACGCGCCGGTCATGAAAGCCTTCATAGCCTACAGCTCGGGATAATGCGCGAATGTGCGCGGCTGCGCCGGGTGCGAGGCCCTCGGGCGGTGTCAGCCAAGGATGGATAGCGATCCTCTCCTTCGCCGCATTCAATCTTTCGATGTTGAGAAAGCCAGGAGTGCCTTGCGCTGCTTTGCGCGGACCACGTGCGAGATGCCGCAAGATATGAAGCAGAATGGTGGCATAGGAAGCGTCGTGCAATCTCGAAACATCCTGCATCGAGGCGATAACAGCCTTGGCGCCCGCTGCGTCCAGATAGCGATCAAAGATCGGCACAATCGAATGTGTCATTCCAAAGACATTATCCCCGCCATGGCCCGTGAAGAACGCCGCAATATTATGTTGTGCTGCAACCATGGCCTGGGCCTTGGCAGTGCTTTGGGCATAATGGGCCATCAGCGGACGCGCAGCATGTGCGACAATGGGCTGCTCAACATCGATGGCATCCAGGTCATAAGGATAGATGTCGAGCGGCATGTCGAGCGCTTGGGCAACAAGCTGCGCATAGTATGTCTCATCACCTTCGCGGTCGGTCCAACGTATGTGGAAGCCCCGAGGCGAAGATGTCGCCCCGGCGAGCCCCGCGCAGACGATCGAAGAATCCAGTCCGCCCGACAGGCCCGACGAGATCGAGGCGAACTCACCAGCCCAAGTTTTGATCGCGTCGAGAACGGTGGCGCGCAGATGTTCGATCGAGGCAGGGCCAAGGCGCGCACGACCGGCTATATAGTCCCAAGGTTGCCAGAGAAGGTCCGAGCGCTGCTTTGATGGCCCGATGTGTAGCCGCCCGCCCGGCACAATTTCCCGCACGCCGCAGAGGCATGTTTGTTCGCCAGCGTGGAACGGATGCCACATGTGGACAAGCAGTGCGTCCAGATCGACAGATATTCCATCTGATGCCGCGAAGGGAGATGTGCCCACCTGAGGCGCAATGACGATGCCCCCGTCAATCTCTCTCCAAAAAGCCGGCAGACCACCGGAGGGATCGCGGATTATGACGATGTCGCCGCCAGCAATCTGGAAGATGGCGACATAACTGCCCCAATAATCGCGTATCAGACTTTGCCCATGGGTTATGATGGCCGCATTGGTTTCGGCCGCGTTGAGCTCCTTGACCCGCCGACTGGGTAGCGCCTTCGTAAACAGATGCCCGATTATCGCGCCCTGCGTGCCGATCATCACGACAGGGTCGGACGTCCAAAGGTTGATAGGCACCGCGAGCGGCACCTTTGACATCTGGTCTGTCGCTGCACCTTTGGATCCGGCAGGCGCGCAGCGGACATAAGCCAGATAGCGCGACGCACTCATCTCGCCAGGATAGGTTCGAAAGCGGTGATCCGATCGACTCTGTCGGCCATCAGCCTGTCTTCGCACTGAACCCAACAATGCGCCGCGATCGGCAACTGTACGCCAATCACCAGGGTCGCTTGGTGGCCGAAGCGTCGCAACATCCGCGAAATCGCGATGCTGCGCGCAAGACAGTGATTATCGAGCGGCAGAAACTGCCGCAGGAGGTAGAATGCAGCGGCGACCATGGCTTCGCTGAAGATTGGCAGTTTCAACCGCGGCCTCACTGCCCCCTCCTCGACGCGATCCAAGATGGTCCGCAGCGCGTCGCGACGGACCTGAATCACAGCAATGGACAATGCAACAAGCGCCACTGGTGCCAAGAGCCAACCATGTCTGAGCTTGATCAGATCCAGATGACTGCATGTCGGAGCTACGGGTGCCGCTGCGCCTTCTGCGTCCATTATGGCCGGATCGAGCAGTCCTGCTCGGACTAGGGCCGCAATGTTCTCAGGGCCTGGCTTTGTTGCGAGGAGGGCGGTCAGATGGTCTCTGGTTGGCCCGCGGACAAGCTGATATCGCTCGCTCGCAATATTGAGAATTACGGGCGTCTGTCCGATCAGGCAGGCATGTAAATCTCGTCCTATCTGTCGCATTGCGATTTCCTTCCGCAAATCAAAAGGGCGCGCCGCTTTGGATGAGCGGTGCGCCCTTTCGACCTTCAGTCTTCGTCGGAAATGCCGGAAGCCTTGTACAGCGTGCCGTTGCCATCATCCTGGCCGATCAGCAGAACGCCGCGGGTGAGTTCGACTGCATCTCCCAAATCGACGATATCCTGCGAATGTGCATCACGTTCCATGGTCATTCTCCTTCAAATCAGCGACTCCATGTCGCAATTCGAAAGATTTCACGGAAACAATTCACCATCCATTTTATAATTACATTATAATCTATGAACAATTATCCCGATGCCACGGGGATGCGCTAATAGTGACCGAGCAGTGAGGGCGTGCGTTGGGCACACGCACTGACCCCTTTAGCCTTTCAGCCTGGACATGCGGGCCAGTCGCCCGGTCACCATCCACAATTGACTTTGTGGAAGAAGGAGACTGTTGCGACATATCTTGTTGCACAAGATAAATTGCCCCCACTTTGATACCTATCTGGCCCTTCGCGGCCAGTGATTGCATATTTGTCTGAGGTCTCGATCAAAGCGGCAGACCTGCATTCTCCTCGCAACCCAAGGGGATTATCCCTTCGCTGCCATGCACCCATTCCGACGCTCGTCGACTGCTCTGCCGTGTCGTCAAACGGACATGCGAAATTGCAGCAAATCTTCGATAAAGTCCCATATTCGCCATGCTCAAGAATGAGAGCGGCAACAGATTCAGTGGGGAATGCGGTTTCTTCAGAACCATTTTGGAGACACATCCATAGTGCCTGAAATATAACTGGAAACGTCCGTAGCGATAATTATAATAATCATTATTGCCCGATAGCAGTGAAATTTATATCGGAAATTCCTTATTTCAACCAATATTAAATTGTTCGTTTGACATTTCCAAAATATAATATATTTTCAATAGTGCTTAACGTCGCCTGCGACGAAATTTGCATCCTATTTGGGTGTCGTTTCCTTACTTGCGCTATCAGCTTCACCTGCAATTCCGCGGGTGGATTCTCTGTTTTCGTGAAGGGAACGCCCATGCCTATCGGCACCGTAAAATTCTTTAATTCTGACAAGGGGTACGGCTTCCTCGCCCCCGAGGACGGCGGTCCGGACAGTTTTGTCCATATTTCTGCCGTAGAGCGTGCGGGAATGATAACGCTCCATAAGGATCAGCGTCTGAGCTACGAAGTCGAAGCAGATCGACGGGGCAAGCAGTCGGCCGTGAACCTGGAAGCCGCGTAAATTACGAAGTCGAGTTTCTATTTTACACTGCCAGCGCGGCATTGCGTCGCGCTGGCTTGCCGTCTTGTCTTTGCTTAAACATCGGATAGCGGTTAAGTATCACATAATTGCCCTAAATATGGGCAATTGCCCCCGGCCAAGTGACAGCGGCCTAATGCTCCGGCTTTTTTTCTTTTGCCTTATGTGCCGGCGAAAGACGTCGTTGAGCGAGACTTTTTCATTACATCACACGCCAAGATGCGTGTTTCAGGAATATCATGAATCTCAGTATCCGTTCGAATATGGCTCATGCCAAATTATCGCCCGCGACTGGCAAAACGCCGCGTTCATTTTACCAAAACGTCCCTTTGGGCACTCTGCCCGTGCGCGAATTGCGCAGGGCTGTCGCTGAAATGATCGATTGACGTCCGTCGCAACGACATCCAACTCGCAGGAGATCGACATGCCCGCCACGATCGACTTCTACCTGGCCCGCGTCGCACAATGTGACAAAGAGGCGCAGGAAACCAATCTGGCGAATGTGAAAGAGCGCTGCCTGCGGTCAAAAGCTGCATGGCAGATCATGTCTGATCGCGCTTTGCTGGTCCAGATCGACCGCAAAAGACAAGCGCTGGACAAGATGCGAAAAAAGGATGAGCATCTTGATTAAGCGGGCTGGAAGACGGTTCGACGGTCCATATCTATCTTCGGATCAGATCGAGCGCCAAGGGCATATTCTTGAACTTGCCATAGCCCGATTGGGCTCTCAGGCCGCCATCGCATTTCTGAACGGCGAAGAGCCCGGCCTCGGCGGCCGACCACTAGACATCGCGGTAAAAAGCTCTTCGGGGCTTGAGGCGGTAAAGCGAATTCTCGAAGAACTCTGATAGATATTGTCAGATTTATCATTGATGCTTTTGCGCTTAAGCATCCGCGCATCGTTGCCCGATGGCCAAGGGTTGGGTCACGAACAGCGCAAGGTCGCGCTGATGAATATGCGGAACCCGACCATAAGCCAACAAGCTTGGGATGCAGTCCAGCACCGTCATCTCCACTGTCAAGGCGATGGGTATGAAGGCAGTTCCATTGGGCCGGCGTCAAAACAGGCGTGGATGGGCAGGGGAAGGCAGCCCGCCAGGCCATCCATGGTCATGAGCGGGCGCTGCATTTGCTGTCAGCGCCAGGTGAGCGAGCGCATTTCTTGGTTGCCAACCAATTATGCCGAATTCTCGAACAGAGTGGAGGAGCAGCATATTGGATGATGGGGACGATCTGAAGATCGGTGAATTATGAAAATCTATAAAACGTCTTATGATGTTAAATAGATATCAAAGTGAATATGGTATAATATGATTATTTTTAAAATAATTAAGAGCGTTCTACAT
>NZ_NOIW01000013.1:0-89109 GCF_002708645.1 Sphingobium sp. IP1 | reverse complement strand
CTATATGGGGTCGCATTAACAGGACCGCATCTGGCGACGGGAGCCGGGACGCTTGCATGGGCGGCCCGGCCATTTATGCTCCGGCCATGGTCCAGAAACGTCGCGTCGGCGCCGAAAGCTCCGAAACCCGCGCCCGGATCGTGGAGGCCACCGAACAGGTGATCCGCGACGAAGGCTATGCCGCCGCCAGTTCGCGCCGGGTGGCGCTGCGCGCCGAACTGCCGCCCTCGCTGGTCCATTATTATTTCCCGACCACCGACGACCTGCTGCTGGCAGTGTTCCGCCGCGGCGCGGAGCAGAGCGACGCGATGATCGAGGCGGCGCTGACCAGCGCCGATCCGGTGCGGGCGCTGTGGCGCTTCTTTTCCGACCCCAGCCGCAACGCGCTGGCGATGGAATTCGTCGCCATGGCCAATCATCGCAAGGCGATCCGTGCCGAGATCGCCCGCCACAGCGAAGCGATGCGGGATCGCCAGGCCCAGTTGATGGAGCAGTTGCTGGGCGATCGACTCGCCGATCACAAGGTGACGGCAGCGGGCCTCAGCCTGCTCCTCGCGGCGGTGGGCCGCACATTGGTGATGGAAGCCGACATGGGGGTCGCGAGCGGCCATGCCGACGCGCGCGCTTCGGTCGAGGCGCTATTGGACGAATTGCTGCCGCCCGAAAAATGAGAGGCATTGACTTTTCCATGCAGGCATGTTGAACATGTGTTCAAACGCGCAGGGATGCATAGGAGAGCAAGGCATGTCCGCCACCACCATTACCCGTTTCGTGCATGAAGATATCAAGCCGAGCATCGGCAGCCGCATCCTCAACAGCAAGGAGGAGCTGCTGGCCGGCGAACTGGCGCCGCAGATTCGCGAGTTGCTGGAACAGCGCGGCGTGCTGGTCTTCCCGAAGATCGACTTCACCGACGAGGAACAGATCGCCTTCACCAAGACGCTGGGCGCCTTTGCCCCCGAGCATCGCGGTGGCGAGGAAATCCACAAGATCACCCTCGACGTGAAGGAAAATCCGCAGAGCGCCGAATATCTCAAGGGATCGCTCTACTGGCATATCGACGGCACGATGAACGATGTGCCGATCCTCGCCTCCTTGCTGTCGTGCAAGGTGCCCGCGACCTGGGGCGGCAATACCGGCTTCTGCAACACCTATGCCGCCTATGAGGCGCTGACCGACGAGCAGAAGGCCGAATATGAGACGCTGCGCGTGATCCACTCGGTCTGGGCGACGGTCTTCTATTATGAGCCCGAGCCCAGCCTCGCCAAGCTGAAGGGCATGCGCCAGGTTGGCGAGAATGAGCTGCCCCTGGTATGGAACCACAAGTCGGGCCGCAAGTCGCTGGTGCTGGGCTGCACCGCCCAGCGGGTCAAGGATCTCGATCCCTATGACAGCGCCGAAATCCTGGTCGGGCTGCGCGAATGGGCGACCCGCGAGGAATTCAGCTACAGCCATGAATGGAGCGTCGGCGACCTGGTGATCTGGGACAATACCGGCACCATGCACCGGGCCGAGAAATATGATCCCGACTGCAACCGGATGATGCACCGCACCAAGCTGCAGGGCGAAGAACCCTTCGAATAAGGATCGGCCGTCCGGCCTTTCCACGCCCGCCGCCCAACCGGGTTGGCGGGCGTTTTGCCCTGCCCCCGGAGCATCGTCATGAGCACCCCGCTGACCTTCGGTTATCTCTATGATTTCCGGAACCCGCCCCAATGGGAAAGGCGACCGGCCGATCTCTATGCCGAGATACTGGATTTCGTCACCTGGAGCGAGACGGCGGGCTTTGCCGGTGCCTGGGTGCCCGAACATCATGGCGCGCAGGATGGTTACATGCCCGCCCCCAATGTCGCGCTGGCGGCGATCGCGGCGCGCACCAGCAAGATCAGGCTGGGATCGGCGATCGCGCTCGCCCCGCTCTATCATCCGGTCCGCTTTGCCGAGGAATGCGCGGTGCTGGATATCCTGTCCGATGGCCGGCTGGAGATGGCGCTGGCGATTGGCTACCGCCGGCGCGAGACCCAGGCCTATGGCGTCGATTTCGGCAAGCGCGGCGCGCGCTTCGACGAGTTTCTGGAAATCGTCCAGCGGCTCTGGGCCGGCGAGACGGTCGATTTTGCCGGGCAGCATTATAATGTGACCGGCGCGTCCCTGCGCCCGGCTGCGCCGCGCGGCCGCATCCCCCTCTATATTGGCGGCTTTGCCGAAAAGGCGCTGGCGCGGGTGGCCCGATATGCCGACGGCTATTTCGGCAATGAGGAGGTATGCGGCCTCTATGCCGACAAGCTGCGCGCCGAGGGGAAAGACCCGGCCGCCGCGCGCATCCGCATCCAGAGCCTGTTCACCCTGGTCGCCGAAGACCCCGAGGCGGCGATGGAAGAGATGACCCCCTATTTCCACCATGTGAACGAGACCTATGGCGCCTGGCTGGCCGAGGATCAGGCATCGGGCATCGACAAGGTGGCGCTGAAACCCATGTCGCTAGAGGCCTTCAAGCGCAGCGGCATCCTGCAGATATTCACCCCCAACACGGCGATCGACCATTTCCGCGCGATGCAGCAGCGCATCAATGTCGAACATATCATGATGATGCTCCCGCCCGGCCTGCCGCCAGCAAAGTTCCAGCCCTATGCCCAACTGTTCGCCGACAAGGTCATGCCCGCATTCTGAAGGGCGGCGTCAGTTCCCCTGCAAGGCGCGGCGGAGGGCAGCGAGGCGCATCGCCTGGAGTGCCTGCATCTGCGGCGTATCGGGGCCGGCCAGGCCGAAGCCATGATAGGCGCCGGGCGTCACATGGAGTTCGACCGCGATGCCGAGGGCCAGCAGCCGGCGGGCGAAGTCGATATCCTCCTCCAGGAACAGGTCGAGCGCGCCGACGCTGATGAAGGCGGGCGGCAGGCCGGACAGGTCGGGGCAGCGGGCCGGCACGGCCGCCATGGGCACGCGGTCGGTCCCCGCTTCCTGACCCAGCAGTGCGCCCCAGCCATAGCGATTCTGCACCGGGGTCCAGACGAACCGGCCGGTGACGGGGTGGAGCGCCGCACTGCTGCCGGTGCGATCGTCCAGCATCGGCGCGTCGAGCAGCATGAAGCAGATCGGATAGGCGCCAAGGTCGCGGGCATGGATCGCCAGCGCCACGGCATGGCCGCCGCCCGCGCTCTCGCCGCCGATGGCGATGCGGGTCGGATCGATGCCCAGCGCGTCGGCCTGGTCATGCAGCCAGGCGAGCGCGGCGTAGCAATCGTCGCGGGCGCCGGGGAACGGGGTTTCGGGCGCCAGCCGATAATCGACCGACAGGACGACACAGCCCAGTTGCGCCACCCACGCCCGGTTGGACAGGTCGCTCATGTCGGCCATGCCGAGCACGAAGCCGCCGCCATGGATATGGAGATAGGCCGGCCGCAGCGCATCGCCAACGGTCTCTGCCGGGCGATAGAGCAGGCAGCGGACATCGGGCGATCCGGGCGCGCCGGGCAGGAAGATTTCTTCGCGCTGCACGGCGGCCAGCGCTTCGGGCATCGGTTCGGCGGGCCGGTTAGCAAAGGGCTGGCGGAAGGCGGCGATACTCTGGTCGCTGAGATCGAGCGGCGGGAAGAGGTCAAGCGCCGCGCGCAATTCGGGGGCTACCAGTTGCCGCGCCTCGTCCATCGTCCCGTTTCCTCTATTGTGCGTCGCGCGGCCGGTCATAGGCCGCGCCATCAAAATGGTCGAGCGGCACCAAAGGTTCGGCGGTGAAGTCGATCACCCGGCCGACGCGCTGCGCCTTGACCGCATTTTCCGGCTGGAAGGTGAAGCAGTTGGGCGGCACGCGGGTCGCGGTCGATTGCCGCTCCATCGGGATCAGCCGGCCATTGGCGAGGATCGTGCCCCATTGCAGCAGCCGGGCGGCCTCACGCTGGGGCTCGTCCAGCGCGTCGATCCAGGGCCGCAGCTTCATCAGCGACTGGCCGGCAATGTCGGCTGGCGCAGTCATGACATGGCTGCGATGGGCGACCTGTAACAGCGGCATGCCGTCGCGCCTGATTTCCGCAACCGCCTCGCCCTCGATCGGGTCGCAGGCGAGAATCTCATAGCGGGTCGGCGCCTCGTCGCCGGCATGTGCTGCCGCCAGCACGGCCAGGTCGTGCAGATGGGTGCAGTTCGCCTTCTTCTCGCCGCGCGCCGCGACATCGCCAAGCGCGACTCCGGTGAAGGTCGCCTGCAGCACCGCCGGCGCACCCGGACAGGTGGTCCAGGGCACCCGCTCCATGATCGCGTCGACACCGCTGATGCGCGCGCCATCATGATGCAGGATGACGGCCATGCTGTGATAGTCATCCTCGACCGCGGCGGTCACCCGGCCCGGCAGCGGCGTCACCAGGAAGCGACGGCGAAAGCCGGGCAGCATGTCCAGCATGCCGCTGTCCATCGCAATCAGTCCCTTGCGAGCAGCAGCGCCGCCGCCATCGGGCCGCCACCCGATGTCGCCACGGCCACCTTCGGGTCGCCGGCGATCTGCCGTTCGCCGCCCTCGCCGCGCAACTGCACCACCGATTCATAGGCAAAGCCGAAGCCATGCAGACGCCCCCAGCCAAGCTGGCCGCCGCCGGTGTTCATCGGCAATTCGCCGTCGAGCGCGATGCGCTTGCCGCCTTCGAGGAATTGGCCGCCCTCGCCGACATCGCAGAAGCCCAGTCCTTCGAGCCAGGTGATCGGCTGGAAGGCGAAGCCGTCATAAAATTGGACGGTATCGACATCCTTGGCGCTGTAGTCGGTATTCTTCCACAGGTCGCGCCCGGTCGGATAGGCGCTCGCCCATTCGGCCTGGTCCCAGCTGTAGCGCTCGACCGATCCGGCGCTGGCAGCGATGCGGACCGGGGTGGTCTTCACCTCGCCCAGCGCATCGCCCGCCGACACGATCAGCACGGTCGAGGCGTCGGTGAAGCGGTCGCAATCATAGAGGCAGAAGGGCGAACTGATCATCCGCGCCGCCATATACTCGTCCATGGTCAGCGGCTTCTTGACGATCGCGCGCGGGTTGCGCGCGGCATTGGCATGATCGTTCAGCGCCACCTGGGCGAGCTGTTCGCGGGTCAGGCCATAGCGCTTCATGTGGCGCATCGCGAATTGCGCGGTCCAGTTGGCGGCCGAAAAGGCGCCGAAGGGCGAGACCCATTGCGAATTGCCCGACACATCCTTGCGCCGTTCCATCGGCGGAAATTCGTCGGGACGGGCCAGCGCCGCCGCTTCATAGACGGTGCGGAAGCACAGGACATGGCGGGCAAGGCCGGCCTTCACCGCCATTGCCGCCTCGGCGATCGCGCCCAGCTGCGCCGTCGCCTCGGCCGCGCCGATATGCCAGCGTGTGTTGAGCCCCAATATCTCGATCACATCATCGGCACTGACCGGCGAGAAGCCGAGGAAGGTCGACATCTTGCCGGGATAGGTGGCGACGCCATCGATCTGGTCGAGCGTCAGGCCAGCGTCGGCAATCGCCTCGCGCACGGCGTCCAGCGTCAGGCCCAGCGGCGACCGGGTCAGCCGCACGCCGACCTCCGACATGCCGATGCCGGTGATATAGGCTTCGCGCGCCATGCTCATGCGACCTTCTCGAACAGGGGAAACCAGATGCCGTCCTGCTCCTCGAAGGTGACGCGGACGCGGTCATCCATGTCGACGGCATCGACCGGGCAATTGACGATATTGGTGGTCAGATAGACGCCCGGCACATCGTCGAGCCGGACGCGGGCGATGACGAAGGGCACCTCCATATCCTTGGCCCAGGCCTGATAGTTGATCGTATAGGTATCGACCGCGCCGGTGCCGGCGACCGCATGGGGGCCGACATTTTCCGACTGGCAATGACGGCAAATCTCGCGCGGAGGATGGGTGAACTGGCCGCAATCATCACAGCGGGTGATGTTGAGCTTCCCCTCCGCCCCGCCGGTCCAGAAGGCGCGATTTTCCCGATCGAGGCGCGGGCGCGAACGTTGCCAGACCATCAGACGTCCCAGACCAGGTTCAGGCTTTCGATGCCGATCACATGGCCGCCATGGAAGACCGTCGGCTTGGCCGGATCGAGCCGGAATTCGGGCAGGCGCGCCAGCATCTCCTCATAGAGAACCTGCAACTCCACGCGCGCGAGGTGGGAACCCAGGCAGCGATGCGGGCCGACGCCGAAGGCGATGTGAACATTGTTCTCGCGATCAAGATCATAGCTGTCGGGCTGCGGAAACTCCTTCGCATCCAGATCGGCGGCGGGCAGGAACAGCTTGAGCATGTCGCCGGGCATCATCTTGGCACCGGCCAGTTCGGCGGGCTTCTTGATCACCCGCATCGGCACGGTGAAGGTATAGCGGCGCAGCATTTCCTCAGCCGCTTCGGCCACCAGCTTGGGCTCGGCGCGGAGCTTGGCCTGCAGCGGCAGGTCGAGCGCCAGGCCGCGCATGGCAAGGCCCATGCCGTTCATCACCGTGTCGAGGCCGGCGATGAACAGCAGCACGCCGTAATTCTCCATGTCGGCAAGCGTGCTCGGCTGACCGTCCACCTCCAGCTTCCACAGCATGGAGATGATATCGTCCTTCGGATTGTCCCTGCGCTCCAGCACGGTATCGCGCATCGCTGCGGCAATGCGCTGCAAGCGGCGCATCGATCCTTCGCGATCGGTATCGATCGCTTCCATATGCTCCTTCACGATCTGGCGATATTCCGGCAGCCGTTCGAGCGGCAGGCCCAGCATCTTGAGGAAGACCTGCACCGGCAGCGGCTCGGCCACCGAGCTCATGAATTCGCACTGGCCATCGGCCTTGATCGCGTCGATCAGTTCGCCGGCCAGTTCGCGGATGCTGTCCTTCAGGGCTGCGATCGTCTTGGGCGAGAAGACCTTCTGCAGCGGCTGGCGATATTTGGTGTGCTCGGGCGGATCGAGCGTGATCGGGATCGGCTGCGGGATATGCGGCGCGCCCGGCGGCAGCGAGGCGAGCAGCGCCTTCATCTTGTCGGCTGGCACGAACTCGCTGGAATAGGTTTCGGTGTCGCGCGACGCCTCATAATTGGCGGCATGGGTCAGCGCGACCCAGCCGCCGCCATTGCGCGGTGTCCAGAAGACCGGCGGCGCCGTCTTCAGCAGGTCGAGGATGCGCGCATGCGGATCGGCCAGCAGGCCCGGATCGGCATGGACATCGAAATCATAGACGAGCGCGTCGGGCACATGGGCCGGCTGTGGCGCGGCGGGGCTCAAGGTGGCGTGGGCCATGATTCTCTCCGTCTGTCCCTGCTTGGGCGGGCGTGCGCGAGGCACGTCCCTTCTTGTCGGACCGTTTTGCCCGGCCATCCGGCAAAGGCAAATGATCGCGCATGACCACGGCGACATAACGCACTGACGATCCGCGCCGCGGCTCCGTATCGCGATGGCGATTGTGCCGGGCGCCACGTTGATCGGGGCCGCAATCTCCTTTCTAAGGAAGGTCAGAATAGCCGGAGAGGGCAGATGAGAATCCGCATCGAAAAGTCAGGCTGCGTGGGCAATGCCCGCTGCGCCGCCGTGTCCGAGGACATGTATCCGCTGGACGAGGACGGCTATATCGCGACCGAGGGTTTCGACGTGGCAGATGGCGAGCAGCAGACCGCCAAGCGCGGCGCGCGCGCCTGCCCCGAACGCATCATCGTCGTCGAGGAAGATGATGGCAGCATCAGCTGGCCGCCCAAGGCCAAGGCATAATTCAGAGAATCCGGGAGAGCGAGATGAGCGACATTTTGGGCTATAAGGGCAAGCGCGTGATCGTGAGCGGCTGCTTCTCCGGCATGGGGGAGGCGACCGCCAAGCTGCTGCTGGAGCTGGGCGCCGAGGTCCATGGCCTCGACTTCAGGGACAGCAGCCTGCCGCTCGCCTCCTTCACCAATGTCGACCTGCGCGACCCGGCCTCGATCGAGGCGGCGGTGGCCGGCATCGGCGGCAAGGTGGATGCGCTGTTCAACTGCGCCGGCCTGCCCCAGTCCTTCCCGCCGCTCGACGTCATGAAGGTGAACTTCATCGGCCTGCGCCACCTGACCGAACAGGTGCTGCCGCTGATGGGACCGGGCGGCGCGATCGCCAGCATCGCCTCCACCGGCGGGCTGGGCTGGAGCCGCCGCATCCCGACCAACATGGAGTTCGTCACCACCAAGGGCTATGACGCCGCCGTCGCCTGGTGCGAGGCGCATCTCGATGATGTGGTCAAGGAAGGCTACAGCTTCTCCAAGGAGAATGTGATCGTCTGGACCCAGTATATGGGCGCGCATCTCATCAAGAAGGGCATTCGCATCAACTGCACCCTGCCCTCGCCCACCCAGACGCCGATGATGGCGACGTTCGAGGCCGCATCCGGCAAGGATGTGGTCGCCGCCGCCGCCGAACCGATGGGCCGTTACTCGACCCCGGCCGAACAGGCGGGCGGCATCGTGCTGCTGAACAGCGATCTGGCCGGCATCGTCAATGGCGTGGTCTTCCCGGTCGATGGCGGCTTCATGGGCGGCGTCGCCACCGGCCAGGTGGACCTCAGCGTCATGATGCGGCGTTCGGCGCCCGCCGAGGCCTGAACCCCATGAATTTCAACCTGACCGACGATCAGGAGATGATGCGCGACATGTTCGCGCGCTTCCTGGACGAACATAGCAGCATGGCGCGGGTCCGCGCCGCCGCGCCGACCGGCTTCGACCAGGCCCTGTGGCAGGGGCTGGCGGAACTGGGCGCGCTGTCGATCCGCGTGCCCGAAGAGGCCGGGGGTCTCGGCCTCGGCCTGTTCGACGCGACCATCCTGATGGAGGAAGCGGGACGGACATTGGCTTCGGGGCCGCTGGCCGAAGCGCTGGTGGCGGCGCGCTTGCTGGCGCAGCTGGGCGGCGAGGCGACGGCCGACCTGCTCGGCCGCGTACTGGCGGGCGATGCGGTCGCCAGCTTCGCCTTCGAGGATGTGGCGGACACACCCGTCCAGTGGATTGGCGGTGGCCTGGTGGCCGAAGCCGTGCTGGCCCGGTCGGGCGACGATATCATCCTCGTCACCGTGCCCGCAGAGGCGCGCAAGGCGGAGGATAATCTCGCCTCCACCCCGATCGCGGAGATCGACCTGTCGGCGCATCCGCGCACGGTGCTGGCTTCGGGCGCCGAGGCGCTGGCGACCTTCGCCGCCGGGATCGAGGAATGGAAGCTGCTGATCGCCGCCGGTCTGGCCGGCATCGGCCGCGAGGCATTGAAGCTCGCCGCTGCCTATGCCTGCGAGCGCAAGCAGTTCGACCAATATATCGGCCAGTTCCAGGCCATTTCCCATCCGCTGGCCGACATTCTCTGCGAGATCGACGGCGGCAAGTTCCTGGTGTGGAAGGCGATCCGCGACCTGGCCGATGGCGCGCCCGAAGCCGGGGGCGCGATATCGATCGCGGCCTGGTGGAACGCCCAGAGCGCGGCCAAGGCGGTGGCGCAATCGCTCCACACCTTCGGCGGCTATGGCCTCACCACCGAATATGACATCTTCCTCTATAATCTGCGGGCCAAGGCCTGGCCGCTGATCGGCGGCGATCCGCAGCGCTGGCTCGACGAGGCCGGGCGCCGGCTCTACGCCGATGAGGCCGCCGCCCTGCCCGACGCCGGGCCGATGCCGGTCGATTTCGACCTGGGCGAAGCCGCGCAGACGATCAAGGACGAGATCAACGCCTTCTTCGCCGCCAATGTGACGCCGGAGATGCGGGCGACCTTCCACTATAGCTGGGAGGGCTATAACCCCGAACTCAACCGCAAGCTGGCGGCGCAAAATCTCCTCTATCTCGGCCTGCCCAAGGATGTCGGTGGCCGGGGCCTGTCCGCCTATGAGAAGACGGCGGCGATGGATGCCTTCGAGGAGCAGGGATATAATAACCCCGCCGCCAATGTGACGCAAATGGTGTCGCTCATCATCCACCGCTTCGGCACCGACGAGTTGAAGCAGGCGGTGCTGCCCGAAATCATGCGCGGCGAGGTGATCTGCTCACTCGGCTATTCCGAACCCGGATCGGGCTCCGACGTGTTCGCGGCGCAATGCCGCGCCACGCAGGAGGCCGACGGCAGCTGGCGGATCGACGGCACCAAGATGTTCACATCGGGCGCCAACCTGTCCACCTATGTGCTGATGCTCTGCCGCACCAATCCGGACGTGGCCAAGCACAAGGGCCTCACCATGTTCATCGTGCCGCTGAAGGCCGATGGCGTGACGGTGCAGCCGGTCCACACCTTCCAGGACGAGCGCACCAACATCACCTTCTATGACGGCGTGCGCATCCCCGACAGCTGGCGACTGGGCGAGATCGACGGCGGCGTGCGCACCATGAGCGCCAGCCTGGAGCTGGAACATGGCGGCGGCTTCGCCAAATATCAGCGCAAGATGCTGCAGGCCGGCGAAGCGCTGTGCCGGGAACTTATCCACAGGGGCAGGCCGCTGATCGAGGATGGCGGCGCACAGGCGCGGCTGGCCCGCACCGCCGCCAATCTGTGGGCGTCGGAACTCATCACCTATCGCGCCCAATGGGTGATGTCGGAAAAGAAGCCGAACCACGCCTATGGCCCGATGGCCAAGATGTTCAGTTCGGAGAAGTTCCTGACCGACGCGCGCGATCTGCTCGACCTCACCGCCCCGGCCTCGCTGTCCAAGCGCAAGGGGCCGGCGGAGGAGATCAACATGTTCTATCGCCACGCGCAGGGCGCAACCATCTATGGCGGCACCAGCGAGGTGCATCGCAGCATGATCGCGGAAAAGGGCCTCGGCCTGCCGCGCACCCGCGCCTGAGGAAGATCGCATGACGGACGACGCGCCCCATCTGCTGACGCAGGAACAGGATGGCATCCTCATCGCCACGCTGAACCGGCCGGACAAGCTCAATGCCCTGTCGGCGGAGACGATGGCGCTGTTCGAGGCGGCGCTGATCCGTTTCCGCGACACGCCGGACCTGAAGGTGATGCTGGTCCGATCGACCGGCCGCTATTTCTGTTCCGGCGCGGACATGAAAAGCGGCGGGTCGCCCAGGGAATATCCCCGCACGCCCAGCGGCATCCGCGAGAATCACCGGCTCCAGCTCAACGGGATGCAGCGCATCTATGACGAGATGGAGCATGTGGAAAAGCCGATCGTCTGCGCCATCCACGCCACCTGCGTCGGCGGTGGGCTGGAAATGGCCCTGTCCTGCGATTTCCGCCTGGCCGCGAAATCCGCAGCCTTCTCCTTCCCCGAGGGGCTGTTCGGCGTGCTGCCGGCCTCCAACGGGGTCAGCCGCCTGACCCGCATCTGCGGCCCGCACTGGGCGCGCTGGCTGATCATGGGCAACCAGAAGGCCGATGCCGACCGGGCGCTGATCATGGGCCTGGTGCATGACGTGATGCCCGACGAGGGTTTCGAGGACGCGGCCCTCGCCTTCTGTCGCCATCTCACCAAGCAGAATGGCGAGCAGATGGGCGCCGCCAAGATCGCGATCGAACTGGCCGCCGAAGTCGGCCCGTCCATGGGCCGCCATGTCGAACGCATGGCCAATAGCGCACTGATGCTGAACCCCGCCTATCTGGAGGGGATGGAACGCTATTTGAAGGGCATTGGCGGCAAGAAGGATTGAGTTTTCCTTCTCCCATCCACACACTTATCCACAGCTTTTTCCACAGATAGGCGTGGGAAAAGCTGTGGATAACTTCTGTCGATAACCCTGTGGATAAGTCGAACGCGCGCTGGCCTCAGGCGCGCGCGTCGCGCAGCATCGCGCGATAGTCGCGGATGCCCAGCTCCATCAGCCGCGCCTCGGCCCGCAGCAAATGGGTGCGCGCCAGCGGATGGGGGGAATGGAGGATATTCTGCAGCGCCATGTCGGTGGTGACGGTGACGACACGCTCCAGCCCGGTCATCAGCGCGGTGCCCATGCTGAACACCGGCGATCCGGCCTCTTCGCTGCCGCCATCCATCTGATCGACCAGCAGCCGCATCACCGGCTGGGCGGCATGGACGCGATGCAGCATCATCCGCTCATTCTGGCGATCGGCCATATTGTTGCGCAGGTGGAGCAGGCGGGAATGCTTGACCCAGAAGCCATGATAGGCAGTGACGAAGGCCAGCGCCTTCTCGCCCAGTTCCTCCTCGCTCCATCGGGTCCGAAGCAGGCCGACATAGTCGGCCTCGGCCGTGGCCATCACCGGCTCCAGCACGGCGAGCAGCAATTCGGTGAGATCGGAGAAATAATTGTAGAGCGACGTCATGCCGAGCGAGGCCTGGCGCGCGACCGCGCTCAGCGAGATTTCGACATCCACCGGCCCCGCCAACAATTCGTTGGTCGCCGCCAGGATACGCTCGCGCGTGTCGCGCCCCTTGCGACCCAGGCGCTGGCCATTGAGATTATGGCTCAGCGCCTTGGTGGCCCGTCCCCGGCCCTTGGGTTCCGACGGCCCGTCCGCCGCAATCGATGCCTTTGCCGTCAAAACCCGTCCTATCCATGCCCCGTCGCGCGCCTCAGGCGGCGCGCCAGGCGATCAGCTTGGTTTCCAGGAACTCCTCGATCCCTTCGAGGCCCCATTCGCGGCCTACACCACTGGCCTTGTAGCCACCGAAAGGCAAGTCGCCGGCGATGCACATGCCGCCATTGACGCTGATCGATCCGCTGCGGATCTGCTTGGCGACATTGATCGCCCGGTCAAGATTGCCCGAACTGACGCCGCCCGACAGGCCATAGCTGCTTTCATTGGCGATGCGCACGGCATCGGCATCATCCTCGAACGGGATGACCACCAGCACCGGCCCGAAAATCTCTTCCTGGGCGATGCGCATGTCGTTGGTGACGTCGACGAAGCAGGTCGGCTCGATGAAATAGCCGCCGCCCTTGTCCGGCCGCGCCTTGCCGCCGGCCAGCAGGGTCGCGCCCTCGGCCTGGCCAATATCGACATAGGACAGCACCCGCTCCATCTGCCGCTTGGAAATGACCGGCCCCATGATGTGCTGGGGATTGTCGAAATCGCCCCAATTGTCGCCGAAGCTGGCATAGGCATGCTTCAGGATCGCCTTCGCTTCCTCATAGCGGCTGCGCGGCACCAGCAGGCGCGAATGGACGGCGCAGCCCTGGCCGGCATGGAAGACCAGCATGGTCTGGGCGACGTCCATCGCGAAATTGGCGGAATCGTCGAGCACGATCTTGGCCGACTTGCCGCCCAGTTCCAGGAAGACGCGCTTCAGCGTGGCGGCGCCCTGTTCCATGATGCGCTTGCCCACGCCGGTTGATCCGGTGAAGGAGACAAGGTCGACGCGCGGATCGGTGACCAGCATCTCGCCGGCCAGCGCCGGGTCGCTGCCGAACACGACGTTGATGACGCCGGCGGGGAAGCCCGCCTCCGCCGCCAGTTCGCCGAAGATGGCGCCCATGCCCGGCGTGTTGGGCGCGGGCTTCAGGATCACGGTGCAGCCAGCCAGCAGCGCGGCCACGACCTTGCCGACATTCACATAGAGCGGCACGTTCCAGGGCGTGATCGCCGCCACCACGCCGACCGGCTCATAGACCGCCTTGCGCAGGCTTTCGAAGCCATAGCCGGTGCGGCCGCCATAATCCTTTTCCCATTCCAGCTTGGGAAAGACGGCGAGATAATCGTCCCAGCCATCGAGCGCCATGTCGACATGGGCACGGCCGACCGCGCCCATGGCGGCGCCGGCCTCATGCCGGGCCAAATCCGACAGCCGTTCCTTGTTCGCCTGGAACAGGTCGCGCAGCTTCGTCACCAGCGCGACGCGCAGGTCGACATTGGTCGACCAGTCGGTTTCGTCAAAGGCGCGGCGGGCAGCGACGATCGCGGCCTCGACATCGGCGGGCGAGGCATCGGCGGCGCTGCCGACCGGCTCGCCGGTCCAGGGGCCGATCACCTCAAAGGTCTTGCCGCCTTCGGCACCGCGCAGCACGCCGTCGATATAGAGCTTGGCTTCGGGAAGAGTGGCCATGATCGCCTTCCTGTGGATAACTTCTGTGGATGTTGTGGATAAGTCGCCCGGTCAGCGCTTGCGCGCGCTCAGGGCGACCGATCCGATGTGCAGGTCCGCCGGCATGTCGAGCACGGCGCGGAAGACGTCGGTGACCGAATTATAATGGCTGATGCCGCGCTCGCGTAGGTTGAGGCCGACCTTGGCATTTTCCTGGGCGAAGCGGATCGCGACATCCATCGGCCAGCTGCTGCCGGTCTTGGTCTCGTCCATCATCATGCCGGCCTGGACCACGGTGACGCGCACGCCCTCGGGCTCCAGTTCGCGCGCCCACATGTCCGACATCAGTTCAAGGCCCGCCTTGCCGCCGGCATAGAGCCACAGCATCGGCATTTTCAGCGGCACGGATTCGCTGGTGACATTGATGATATGGCCGCCCCCGCGCAGCAGCGGCAGCGCCTCGCGCGCGCAATGGATCGGGCCTGCGACATTGGTGGCGAGCAATGCTGCGATCTGCTCGTCGCGCACCTCGGCCAGGGTGAAGGGTTCGTAGATGGCGGCATTGTTGATCAGCACGTCGATCCGGGGATGACGCTGCGCGATCGTGGCAAAGGCGGCGCGGACGGAATCGGGATTGCCGACATCGCATTCGACCGCGAAATGGGGTTCGCCCAGTTCCTGCGCGACCGCCTCGACCTTCGACAGGGTACGGCCCAGCAGGATGACGGTTTCGCCATCGCGCGCGAACCGCCGCGCCAATGCGCGTCCCAGCCCGTCGCCCGCACCGGTAATGACGATGACCTTCCTCACCTCTCGCTCCACCTGTTCTTTTCAAACTTCATGCTAATAGCGCATGGCTTCTTCGGCCGGGCAAGGCCATGCCGCATCGCGCTTGCGATGGTTCCCGCCCTCAGCCCGCCGGCCGCGCAAAATCGGCCGGATAGACGGACAGGTCGCCATCATAGGCGATGCCGCCGGGCCAGAAGCGGGTGCCGCTGACCCTGCCGAAATAATGGACCGTGCGGGCGAAGGAGCCGGCCGAGGAGCGCGGCTGGAAGGCGACGCCGCTGGGGCTGACGCCGCGCGCGCGGGCGCTGAAATCCTTGACCGTGAACAGCAGGTCGTCGGTCTGCTGGGCGCAGAAGACCAGGTCGCTGCCGGGACAATAGCGGCGCGGTTCGACCTGAAGCGGCGAGAGACGCCCACGCTTCATCGCTACCTTGCCCGGTACGCGGGTCACTTCGGGGCCGTGGACCATGTCATACCAGTGATGATATTCCGCCTCCCGCCCGGCGACGAAATTGGCGAGGATGATCGAGACCCCGGAAAAGGGCTGGTCGGCCTGGTGATT
Source organism: Sphingobium sp. IP1 (assembly GCF_002708645.1). Taxonomy (NCBI): domain Bacteria; kingdom Pseudomonadati; phylum Pseudomonadota; class Alphaproteobacteria; order Sphingomonadales; family Sphingobiaceae; genus Sphingobium; species Sphingobium sp. IP1. The sequence continues at coordinate 73,839 of NZ_NOIW01000013.1, read as the reverse complement.
GGGGCTGGCGACCCAGTCCGAATACATGGCGTAGCTGTGGATGCGCTCGCTTTCGTCGCTGTCGTCGATCAGCCCCGCGTCGCGCGCATCGGCCAGCAAGGGCGCTAGCGCCGGCAGGTCGATCTCCGGCGCGGCATAATCGAACTCATAGACCGACAGGAAGCGCCAGGGCTGGGGAATGTCGGGCATGATCTGCTGCGGCGTGACTTCATAGCGATCGGCCGACCGAAAGCCGCGCAGCCGGGCCAGATCCGCCTGATGCGCGCCGTCGAACCAGCGGGCATAATCCTCCTCGCGGCCGGCCGCGACATTGTGCAGATGGATGGTGGTATACAGGCTCATTCCTCGTCCCCGGCTGCCCGGCCGGCTGGTCCCGACCCTGTGTGCGGCGGCAATCCAGCATGGATGCCCCGCACATGCCAGAGCCGCCGGCCAATGATCGCCGGGGCATTGAGAGGCGGGCGCGAATTGACCCTGTCGGCAGTGCTCCCCATCCTGGCGCGGCAATCATGCCGGAAGGACGCGTGATGACCGACCCTGTAGCCGCGCCCCGCTTCGCCCTGTTCCGCGCGAAGGACGCGACCGATTTCGAGGAAAGCGGCCTGATGGCGACGGTGCCGCCGACGCCGATCGAGATGGCAGGATCGATCGCCGCGGTCGAGGCCGGCATGCTGGAAGGCACGCGGGTGAAGCTGCTCTTTTCCATGCCGGGCCTCAGCCTCACCCATGCCTGGTTCCGCAGCGGCTTTCCGCTGCCGCGCCACAGCCATGATGTCGACTGCCTCTATTTCATCCTCGCCGGATCATTGCGCATCGGCACGGAGGAACTGGGCGCGGGCGACGGCTTCTTCGTCGGCGCCAACGTCCCCTACACCTATGTGCCCGGCGACCAGGGCGTCGAGGTGCTGGAATTTCGCGGCGCCGACAGCTTCGACATCAGGATGCTCGCCAACAACCGCGCCTATTGGGACCGGGCGGTGGCGCAGGTCGCGGCGCAGCGCGCACATTGGCCGGGCGAGACGCCGCCGTCGGGCCTGTCCTTCGGACCCGAGCCCGGCGGCGGATAGAGGTGATCAGCCCCGTCCGTTTGCCGACTCATGCGCGGCGAGGCGGCGCCCGGTCACCAGCGTCTGGCCGACGAACAGGATGATCAGGATCACCCCGACCGTGCCGACGAAGATGTCGAAGCCGGACCAGCGCCCGAACAGGCCGGGCTTGTCGCCCAGCACCATCATCATCACCGTCAGCGCGATCAGCATCAGCCGCAATTCGGTCGGGCCAGCCGACAGATAGGAGAGCTTGAACTCCCCCAGTACGCGGGCGGAGAGATAGGCGTGGATCGACAGCAGCAGATAGCCGGCGAGCGCCACCAGGGCGACATCCATGGTGACATAGGGGCTGAGGCCGATGCCGGCGAGGATCAGCAAGGTCACCAATCCATCGCAGCTATGGTCGATGAAATAGCCATAGGAGGGGCGTTCGATCCGGCGGTAGCGCGCCAGGCTGCCATCCATGGAATCGCCGAACCACTGGATGACATAGCCCAGGATCGCGAGCAGCAGCCAGGATGCACCGACATTGCTGGCGGTATAACCGATGAAGGTCATCAGCGCGCCGATCAGCCCCAGCAGGGTCAAAAGGTCCGGCGTGACCTGTCGCGGCATCCGAGCGCACAACCAGGTGAGAAGCTGGCGTTCGGAGCGTGCCAGGAAATTTTGCTGGATGCGGTCCAGCGTCGTGGCCGCATCATGTCTTTGATCTGTCATGATCCCTTATCGAGGACATATGTGGCGCGGACAAGGCAACATCCCCCACACATGACGACATGGTGCCCGCCTTCCCGTTCAGGTCGGTGGCGCCTTCATGTCGATCGCCAGCCGGGTGAGACGGGATCGGGCGATGCGCCAGTGGCCGTCTTCGCGGCGATATTGTTCATGATAATGGCCATGGCCGATCAGGCTGCGGCCATCGGGCCAGACCAGATGGTCCTGCATCGCCCAGATGGCGGTCGCGGTGTCGCCGTCGACGGCGATTTCGGGCGAATGGACATGATGGACGGTGCGCGCCGCGTCGATCGAGGCGCGGACGCTGGCGATCGCGACATCGCGCCCCTCCAGCAGCGGCCCGCCCGATCCGGTGGCGTCGAGCCGGAAGTCGGGCGTGAACAGCGCGGCAAAGCCGTCCCAGTCCTTGGTATCGAGCAGGCGGCAATAGCGCGCCTTCACATTGGCGATGGCCAGCCAGTCGGCGAAATCGGGCGTGGCCATCAGAAACGGAAACCGCGCATCTGGTTGCCGCCATCGCACAATATCACCTGATTATTGATGAAGCTGCCCTCGTCGGAGGCGAGGAACAGGCCGAGATTGGCGATATCCTCGGCCGTGCCCTGGCGCTTGACCGACTGCATGCCCTTCAGCCGCTCCCAATTGTCGGCGGCAACGCCGTCCTGCGCCGCCTCGGTCGCCATCAGGCCCGGCGCGATGCCGACGCAGCGTATCTCGTCCTGGCCGAACTGCATCGCCATCGCATGGGTGAAGATGTTGAGCGAGGCCTTGGTGATGCCATAGGCGGTGGCCGGGTTGTAGCTGGCCATCGACGATTTGTTGATGATGACGCCCTTCGCCTTGGCCAGCGCCGGTCGCAGCGCTTCGGCCAGCAGCAGCGGGCCGATGGTGTTGACCGCGAAATAATGCTGCCACTTGGCCTGACCCAGACCGAAGAAACCGCGCGCAATCTCGCCAGCATGGAGGCCGGCATTGTTGATCAGCACATCCAGCCGGTCATGGACGGCCAGCACATCAGCAGCGAAGGCCTGGATATCCGCCTCGTCGCTCATGTCGACGCGATGCACGGCGGCGGTGGCGCCAAGCTGTTCGACCAGCGCCTTGCTTTCGGCCAGCCCCGCTTCGTTGATGTCGGCCAGGATCAGATGCGCGCCCTCGCCGCCAAAGGCGAGCGCATAAGCGCGGCCCAGACCGGCCGCGCCGCCCGTAACCAATACGGTCTTCCCCGCGAAACGTCCCGCCATCCTCTGCCTCCTATTCTGTTTGAAACCCTATCGCCCGCGCAGATAGGCCATGGCGGCGCGTGCAGCCGCCAGCCCATCCTGGGGATTGTCCACCTCGACATAGCCGGTCGCGCGGGTCAGCCGGGCGATGCGCGGCATCAGCGCGGCATAGTCCATCTCGCCACGGCCGGGGGTGACCGCATGGTCGGTAATTGCCGTGCCACGTGCGCGATCAATATCCTTGAGATGCATCGACACCACGCGCGGTCCCAGCGCGGCCAGCAGTTCGAGCGGCGCCACGCCGGCATACCAGGTCCAGGCCAGGTCGACCTCGAACGAGAGCAGGTCCGGCGCGATCCGGCTGGCCATCAGGTCGAGCGGCCGGTCGCCGTCGATCGGCATCAGATCATACCAGTGATTATGATAGGCGAGCGTCAGGCCGGCCGCCTTCGCCTTTTCCCCCAGCGCCGCAAGCTGCGGGATATAGGCGTCGAGCGCGGCGCGGGTCGTCTGGCCCAGGGTGCGGCTGGCGATGAAGATCGGCGCGGTGGTCAGCGCGACGATGTTCGCGCCGATCGCCGCCGCCTGATCGAACTGCCGGTCATAGTCCGCGCCGCGCACGCCGAGCCGGACCACGCCCACCGTCATGCCCGCGTCGCGCACCATGCGGGCCTTGTCCTGCGGCATGGGTTCGGACGGGTCGTTGGCGACATAGGAAGCGAGGCGGAAGCCGAACCGGCCATAGCCCATCGCCGCCACCGCGCGCAGCGTGCCGGCATAGTCGCGCGCCAGTTCCTTGCGCACGGTCGTGTCGGCCAGGCCCAGCGTCGATGCGCCGCGCCTCGCCGCCACCTGGCCCGGCAGCAACAAGGCCGCGCCACCGCCCAGCAGCAGCGACCGGCGACCAAGGCATTGCGGCGCCCGCAAGTGCCCGGCCGGATCGGTCACGCCGCCTCGACCTCCAGCCGCTTCACCACCAATGTCTTGAGGTCGGCGGTCTTGATCTTGGCACTGCCGGTCAGTTCCAGATCGCTCTCGGCAAAGAAGAGGACGCGGCGGGGCACCTTGAAGCTGGCCAGTTGCTCCCTGGCGAAGCCGCGAATGCCGTCCTCGTCCAGCGTGGCATCCGCATGCGGGACGATGCAGGTGACCACCAGCTCGCCCAGCGTCTCATGCGGGACGCCGACGGTCTGGGTCACCTTGACGCCCGGACAGGTCTTGATGACGCTGTCGATCTCGATCGGCGAGACATTGGCGCCGCCGGTCTTGATGATGTCGTTGAGCCGCCCTTCCCAGTGCAGCCGTCCTTCCGTGTCGAACCAGCCGCCATCGCCGGTGCGGAAGAAGCCCTCGCCATCGACCGAGTCATCGAGCGGGATGCCGACATAGCCCAGCATCAAGGTCGGTCCCTTGACCGCGATCTCGCCCCGTTCGCCGAGCGGCACGACCGCGCCGGTGAGCGGATCGACGATCTTGAAGATATTGCCGGGCAGCGGCGCGCCATGGCTGCCGGCGATCCGCTCTTCCGGCGTGCCCGACGGGAAGATCGAGCTGATCGTGAAGGTCTCGGTATTGCCATAGGCGGCCATCGGTTCCTGCCAGTTTGTGCTGACGGTCGGATGGCGGCCGAGCGGATTGGCCGGATTGACATAATAGAGCGAGGACAGGTCGACATCGCCCCAATTGTGCGCGGCTTCCAGCTGCGCCCATTGATGCGGCCAGGCAAAGGCCATGGTCGCCTTTTCCGCCTCCATCAGGCTCAGCGCTTCCGCCGGCTGGAAGGTCTGTTGCAGGATCAGGCTGCCGCCGCCGGTCAGCGCGCCGCCGATCGCCATGCAGAAATTGCCCGACCAGAAAAAGCCGTTGGCCGACCAGGCGCGGGCATCGGGCTTCGCTTGCAGGAAGCGCTTCCAGCGCCAGAGCTGCAAGGTCGGGCCGCGATGGGCGCTGATGATGCCCTTGGGCTTGGCGGTGGAGCCGGAGGAGAAGAAGAGCACGCCCGGATCGGCCGGCATGACGGTGGCGGCAGCGGCATCGACCAGCGCCTGATCGACCGCGTCACCGCGCGCGAGGAAGTCGCGCCAGTCCTCGATCCGGCCCATCGCTCCGTCGACGGCGGCGAGATGGCGCAGGAAGGGGAAGCGGGTGGAGACGAGCCGGCCGTCGCCCGCGACGCCGATCGCCGGTTCCAGATCGGCGAGGATCGCGCCGAAATCCTTCTTGAGGACCGCGCGTTCGAGCAATAGCACGGAGCAGGCCGAGGACTGGACCAGATGGTCGAGTTCGGCCGGGGTCGAGAAGGTGCTGAGCGTGGCGGCGACGCCGCCCGCCAGCGCGACGCCGAACACGGCCGAGAGAAATTCCGGCCGGTTGGTCATCAGCACGCCGACCCGCGTGCCCTTGCCCACGCCACAGGCGACCAGCGACCGGGCGACCGCATTGGCCTGCGCCCACAGATCGTCATGGCTCCAGCGGACCACGCCATCGGGTCCGTGGAAGACCAGCGCCTCCCGCCCGGCATGGGCCTGCGTGACCTCACGCAGCCAGCCGCCGAGCGTCAGCGTGCCAAGGCCCTCCTCTTCCGACAGATGCGGGCCGGCGACGATCGAGAGCGCAGCCATCGGCTTAGCGGTTGACGTCGACGATGACGCGGCCGCGCACCTTGCCGGCGAGCAGGTCGGCGGCGACGCCGATCGCATCGCCGAGCGAGATTTCCTGCGCGATCACCTCCAGCAGCGCCGGATCGAGATCCCGCGCCAGCCGCGCCCAGGCGGCGAGGCGCACGGGCTTGGGCGCCATCACGCTGTCGACGCCGAGCAGGCGCACGCCGCGCAGGATGAAGGGCATGACGGTCGCCGGGAAATCGGCGCCCTGAGCGAGGCCGCAGGCGGCGACCGCACCGCCATAGCGGGTCTGGGCGCAGGCATTGGCGAGGGTGAAGCTGCCGACCGAGTCGACCACGCCGGCCCAGCGCTCCTTCTGCAGCGGCTTGCCCTTTTCCGACAGTTCGGCGCGGTCGATCACGCCGTCGGCGCCCAGCGTCTTGAGATAGTCGCCCTCGGCCGACTTGCCGGTCGAGCCGATCACGGTGAAGCCCGCCTTCTTGAGCAGGGCAACCGCAACGCTGCCGACGCCGCCGGTCGCGCCGGTGACCAGGATTTCGCCCTGATCGGGGGTCACGCCCGCCTTCACCAGCGCCTCGACGCAGAGCGCCGCGGTATAGCCGGCCGTGCCGATCGCCATCGCCTGGCTGGGCGTGAAGGCGCTGGGCAGCGGCACCAGCCAGTCGCCCTTCAGCCGGGCGACCTGGGAGAGGCCACCCCAATGGCCCTCGCCCACGCCCCAGCCGTTCAGCACCACCTTGTCGCCGGCCTTCCAGTCACCATGGTCGGAGCTGCGGACGGTGCCGACCAGATCGATGCCGGGCACCATCGGAAATTTGCGCACCACCGGCGAGGCGCCGGTGATCGCCAGGCCATCCTTGTAGTTCAGGGTCGAATAATCGACGTCGATGGTCACATCGCCCTCGGGCAGCTGCGCCTCATCGACCTGCGCGAGCGACACGCTCTGCTTGTCGTCGGTCTTTTCGATCAGGATGGCGGAAAACATGCGGTCGGTCCTTCTTGAAGAGAGAAAGGGAAATCGGGCAGCCTATCCCTGCGCAACCCTGGGAAGCGGCGCGAGCGGACGGCCGAGCCGCTCGGCAATGTCGGGGAATTTGTCGCTGCGCATCGATCCGAACATGCACAGGCGCAGGCATTCCTGGGCGAGGCGACGGCCAAGGGCCCTCCGTTCCCCCTCTTCGCGCGCATGGCTGCGCGCCCAGATCGGCCAGAGAAAGGCACCGGCCAGCATCAGCACCGACAGGACTTCGGCATCGACGCCGTCTTCAGCGAGATCGCTGTGGGCGAAGCGCTGGAGCGAACCTTCATATTCGCGCCAGAAGGGATCGGCCATCGGATCGGGCGAGGCCAGAAGCTGGAGCAGCCAGATGCGGCACAGCTCGGGATTGTCCATCGCGAACAAAGCCAGCCGGTCGGTGGTGTCGGCAATGTCGACTTCCTCGACCCGGCGCTCGCCGATCGTCTCGGGATCGCCGAAGACCGAACGGAACATGCGTTCCGACACCCAGTCCGCAGTCGCCTCGATCAGCTTCTCGCGGGTTTCGAAATGCTGGTAGGCGGTGCCGCGATTGACGCCGGCGAGATGGGCCACTTCCGACAGGCTGACGCCATCCGGCCCATCCTTGGCCAGCAGCGCACGGGCGGCTTCCAATATGGCCTCACGGGTCGCCACGGGATCGCGGGCGCGCCTTTTCCGAATGTCCGTCATGCTGCCTCACCTAGGTTGATCGTTCAGAGCCTATAATGATCAGCCCTGTTGATCGGCTCCATCCCTGCCCGCTCCGGGGCCAGAGTCAATCGCTGCGGCCCGGCGGCCGCGCCCTCATCGCTCCCGCGAAGGCCATGGCCCCAAACGCCGATCGGCCGGACAACCCCTGGGGCTGCCCGGCCGATCGTCTGGTCCTTGGCGCGGATGGATCAGCGCGAACCGAAGGCGAAGCGCAGATTGACGCCAAATTCGCGCGGCGGGGTGACCGTGGCACCGGTATAGGTGCTGGTATAGGTCGCCGCCGCCGTGGTCGCGCCGGTCGCGGTGAAGCCGGTGATCTGCTGATAGCCGGTGAAGAGCGGGGTGGTCCGCGTCAGCACCTTGGTCGTGTCGAACAGATTCTTGGCAAACAGCGAGATTTCCCAGCCGCCATCGGGATCGCGGATACCGGCATAGAGATTGACCAGCGCATAGGCGCTGACATCGTCATAATTATTGCCCGGATCGCCCTTCGACTTGCCGTTATAATTGACGAGGCCACGGATGAAACCGTCGGTCTTGCCCGAAATGGTCGTGTGGAACTCGCTCTGCAGCGTGGCGGTGATCGGCGGCAGGAAGGCCGCGCGCTGGTTCACCTGACAAGCCGAGAGATTGTCGGCACCGACCGCACCCTGCAGTTCCGCCAGGCTGGGCGCATTGCCGACCGGATCGGGGATGCCGTCGCCGTTCAGGTCGTTGCACGGAATGGTGCCGTTCTTGATCTTGCCGAGCGAATAGCTGCCGGTCAGGTTGACGTTCCAGCTGCGGGTGATGTCGAAGCCCAGTTCGCTTTCCACGCCGTTCACCTCGACCGGGACCGCGCCCACGAAGTTGAACGAGCCGACCTGCTGCGCGGTGCCGGTCACCTGGCCAGCCGCATTGCGGACGGCGACGGTGTTCACATAATAAACGCCGTTGTTGGGCACGCGATAGGGGAAGTTCTTGTACTTCTGGTGATAGGCGGTGACGTTGAAGCGCATCCGCCCGCCCATCAGCGTGCTCTTGAAGCCCAGCTCATAGGATTTGGAGGTTTCGGGCGGCAGGTCGAGGAAGGAGCGCTCCAGCGCCGACGGCGCGATGTTGAAGTCGCCGACCACGTTGATGCCCGGACGGAAGGAGCTGCCGGTGGCGGCATAGACCAGGAAGTCCGGCGTGAAATTATGCTTGATCGACGCGCTGTAGATCAGCTTGTCGGCATCCTGCGAGTCCGCGGCGATGGTGTTGCCGTTGACCGCCAGATAGTTGTTCGACTTATACTTGATCTGGCGCAGGCCGCCCGCCAGTTCGGTCGCCTCGCCGAAATGGGCGGTCAGGTTGCCGAAGAAGGACTGTTCGTGCGACTTGCCGGTGCGATCGATCTCGGTCTGCACGATCGAGGCAATCCGACCACCAAGGGCAGCAGGCAGGCGCACGATGGTCGGCGAGGTCAGGTGGGTCGGCGGGTTGAGCCGGTCGTCGAAGAAGCCGATGACATAGTCGAACATGTCGAAGACACGCTCTTCATTCTGCAACCGGATTTCATGCGAGGTTTCCTTGGCCACCGTGTCGGTGACCTGATTGACGTCGCGGCCAATGAAGAAATTGCCATCGTCGACATTGTCGGTCGAATGGAATTTCTGCTTGGTATACATGCCCTGATAGATCAGGCGCTGGCCGGCAAAAGCCAGTTCCGACCGCCAGTTGAAGATGTCGAAGCGCTGGTTGATGATGCGCGGCTGTTCCTGGATCGACAGGCGATCCTTGGCCGTGATCAGCACCGGGCTGGGCGTGGCGTCGGGATTGGCTTCGCTGAAGGAAATCGCCTGGTCATAGGTCCGCGCATCGCGGTCCATATATTGATAGGTGCCCTCCAGCTTCAGCCAGTCGGTCGGCTCGATCGTGCCGACGATGCGCGTGCTCTTGGTGCGCGACCAGGGGCTCGGTCCGCCGCTGAGCGGCCGCACGCGATCGGCATCATCCTCGTTCCAGACGCCCGACACGCGGATGCCGGCAATCCCTTCGATGATCGGCAGGTTGAGCCCGCCCTTGAAGTTGAGCGTGCCGATATCGTTGCCGGTCCAGTCGATGAAGCCGCCAAACTGGTTGAGGTCGGGCTTGCGCGTGGTGATGGTGATGGAACCCGACGGCGAAGCGCGGCCGCGCAGCGTGCCCTGCGGCCCGCGCTGCACTTCGATCTGGCCGATGTCGTACATCTGCTGCAGCACGGCGCCCGGCGAGAGCGGCGCGTCGTTGAAGTAGAATTGGATGGTGCCGCTGTTGCCGCTGGCATTGGCGTCGAAATTCACGCCGCGCAGGCGCGCATTGCCGCCGATGCCATTGGCATTGTTGGTCAGTTCAAGGCCTGGCGCCAGCGCCTGGACCTCGTTGAAGGTGCGGATGTTGAGGTTGCCGATCGCCTGTTCGGTGACCGCGTTGACCACCGCAGGCACGTCCTGAATGTCTTCGCCGCGACGACGCGCCTCGACGATGATGATCTGGGCGTCGAAACCGGTGTTGCTGGTTGCAGCTTGTTCCTCGGGCGCCTGGGCAAGAGCCGGCGTCGCGATGGTGAGTGCCGCGACACTCGCGCCGATCAAATAATAGGCCGACATGCGATTCATAAGTGAAGCCTCCCCAAATAAACATCATGTTGACTATTGAGTCACCATTGATGCAGTGATCTTTTTTGCTTTGGTTGATTCTCGTTATGCCTGATATTGGCGGCCCGAGAAGCCCGACCGCCTTGCAGATGGCGACATATCGCCATCGCGATTCCACCAGATCGTCACTGATCCCCCAGGCGATTTGCGCCTGCCCTTTCCCCCTGCATGATCACCAGCCGATGGCGCATGAGAGGGGAGAGCGCAATGGACATGCAAATGACGGGCAGGGTTGCGATCGTGACCGGCGCGACCGCCAATATCGGTCGCGCCATCAGCCTGGGGCTGGCGACCGAAGCGGTGAAGCTGGTCGCGGTGGGGCGCGATCAGGCGGCCGGCGCGCGGCTGGTGGAGCAGGCCATCGCCGCCGGCGCGCAGGACGCCCGTTTCGTGGCCGCCGACCTCAGCGACCCGGCCGCGCCGGGGCAGATACTGGCGGCGGCCTCCGCGCTGGGCGAGGTCGCGATCCTGGTCAACAATGTCGGCGGCAATATCGGCGCGGGATTCTTCGTCGATTCCGATCCGGCAAGCTGGGCCGGCGACATCGATCTCAACCTCGGCACGCTGTTGCGCATGACCCATGCGACACTGCCCGGCATGATCGCGCGCAAGGCGGGCGCGATCGTCAATATCGGCTCCACCGCGGGTATCGTGGGCGACTATATGCTGCCCGTCTATTCTGCGGCCAAGGCGGCGGTCCACGGCTTTACCAAAGTGCTGGCGAAGGAAGTCGGACCGCACGGCATCCGCGTCAATTGCATCGCCCCCTATGGCACCGTGTCGCGCGATCCCGCCGCCTTCTCCAGCGGCAGCCGATTCCACCCCGATCGCAACTTCTTTGGCCGGGCCTTTGCCAGCACCAGCCCGAAGGACATGGAGAAGCGGTCGCGCCAGACGGTGCTGGGCCGCCCCGTCGCCTTTGCCGAGGAAGTCGCCTCGCTCGCCGTCTATCTGGCGTCGGACCAGGCCGGTTTCATCACCGGCCAGGTCTATCCCGTCGACGGCGGCAGCCTGCTGTGAATCAGGCGTCGGGCGGGCCGAAGCGGAAGATCGTCATCTTGTTGCCGTCCAGATCGCGGAAATAGGCTCCATAGAAGCCGTTGGGATCATCGCCGCGAATGCCGGGCTTGCCCTCGCACTTGCCGCCCAGTTCGAGCGCGCGGGCATGGACCGCATCGACCTGTGCCCGGCTGTCCGCCTGGATGCCGACCTGATTGCCATTGCCCGGCGTTGCATCCCCCTCGAACGGAATGCCGATCAGCAGCATGCCGCCCTCGGCCGTCTTGTAGGCGACCAGATCGGGCCGGTCATAGGCGCGCACCGCGCCCAGCAGTTCGGCAATGCCGTCATAGAATGTCTTCGCACCATTCAGGTCGCGGGTGCCGAAACGGGCCATACTGATCATATTGCTCTCTCCCTCATAACCCGCCCATGCCGCGCCAGCGGTCCGGTCCCATCCACACATATTCGACATAATGGCCGAGCCATTCGCGCGTATCGAGATAGACGAATTCCAGCATGCCCGGCGTCCCGCCCTTGAGCACCACCGGATAGGGCTGGTCCTCGACCCGCGCCATGAAGGCGGCCCAGTCATCGACCCGGTTGCAGATATGGTGGAAGACCAGCCGGTCGTCGGCGGGCAGCGCATCGCGATAGAGCGCCAGCACGTCACCCGATATCGGCTGGATCAGTTCGAACTGCATGTCGTCGACCCAGACGAAGGCGAGCTTCTGCACGCCCTGCCCCTCGCCCTGCGGGGTCCAGAGCTGCACCGGCACCTCGATTTCGGAGAGGGTGCGGACATCGGCCTGATCGCGAAACTGGGCGACGGCCTTGTCGACATTGCGGGTGACATAGGCGTTCTGGAAATGATGGCCGGTCAGCATGGCTCAGCCCTCCCGTGCGACGTCATAGCGCGACAGATAGCGCTCGAAATGCGGCGCCAGTTGCTCGACCGACAGGCCATATTGGGCGAGCTTATAGTCGTGGCGACCGAACTTGCCCTGCGGGTTGTCGTCGAGCCAGGCCTGCATTGCTGCTTCTGCCTCTGGCGTGAACTCATCGCCCAGCGCTGCGTAGAGCCGCCTCATCGTGCCGATCGGATCGCTGGTGAGGTCGGCATAATGGACGTCGACCATGCTGTCCTCGCCCAGCCGCTCGCGCGCATCCATGATGCGGTCGGCATGCAGCTTGGCCTGATAGGTGCAGTTTTCCGCCAGCCACTCGCCGTCGACCCGGCCGGTAAAGGCCATCTGCCCCAGGCTGATGATCGAACAGAAGCTGCCCATGGCGGTATAGGGATCGCGATGGGTCCAGATGAAACGGGCATCGGGATAGATTTTGCGGATCGTCTCGATCCACAGGCTGTGGCTCGGCATCTTGAGGTTCCACACACCCGGCGCATCGGCCTGCAGCAATTGCAGGAAGCGTTTGTGATATTCATAGGCCGACGTCATGTCGGTCGAGAACAGCCAGTCGCGATAATTGGGCAGCTTCCCCCGCGATTCCAGCGCCAGCGCCTTGAAATCATGCGCCATGAAGAAGATGCATTCATTGGGGTAGACGGCCGAATTGCGATAATATTTGCCCATTTCCGGCCGGGCGGCGAGCATCGCCTTTTCCTGTTCCAGCCGGGCGATGGCACGCGGATCGCTCTTGAGCGTGGCGCTGGTCGCCGGCGGCACCGGTTCGTCAATCTCCCAGGTCAGCGGCGAGCGTCGCGCCGGATCGCAGGCCAGCAGATTGCTGAGCAGGGTCGTGCCGGTGCGCGGAATGCCGAAGACGAAGACCGGCCGCTCGACCGGCCGTTCCAGCAGCTCGGGCCGCTGCGCCAGATAGTCGGTGGTCCGGAGGCGATTGGACAGGAGGTCGACGACATTGGCCTCCATCCGCGCATGGCCGCTGTCCGACAGGCCAGCCTGGTTCGCGTCGGCCAGCAATATGTCCAGCCCTTCGCGATAGCTGTCGGAATCGAAGCGATCGAGGCCGGTGGCCTTGATCGCGCGGTCGATCAGCGCGTCGGCAACCAAAGCAGCGCCCATGGCATGTCTCTCCTGATGTCTTTTGCCGCCATCATGGGCAGCAGGGCGATGCGCGCCAATGCCACCCGATGAAGCGGCCCGGCCGCACTATCGATATCGGGCCATATCAGAAGCGCGCGGCCAGCCCCTATCGCGGGCGCGATGTCAGATGCTGGCGAAACTGGCGCGGCGTCGCCCCGGTGGCACGGCGAAAGGCGAAGGCGAAGCTGGAGGGCGAAGCGAATCCGAGCGCGAAGGCGATCTCCTTGATGCTCTCGCTCGATCCCAGATAGCGTTTGGCGACATCGATCCGGCACTGGACGATATAATCGCCGATCGAACAGCCCCGGCTGGCGCGAAAGCCGCGCGTCAATTGCCGCACCGACAGGTTGCACAGCGTCGCCAGCTCCTCCAGAGAAGGCGCCGCGCCGCCCAGCTGCAGCCGCTCGTCAATCCGCCGCAGCCGCCAGGTGGCAAGCCCCCCGGTCGCCGGTCCTTCGGCGATCGCCTGGCAATAGCGCGCCACCTCGATCGCCAGTTGGCCGGCGATCAGTTCGGTCAGCACGATGCTGCCCGGCCCCGGCCGGTTCACCTCCTCCGCCAGGCGGAACAGGCAGGCGCGCATATGCGGATGGGCGATGTCGAGGCAGGCCGCCAGCCGACTGTCGGTCCATTCGATCGGCCCATCGAGCCAGCGGTCGATCGCCTCCGCCTTGATCTCGCACACGACCGAGGATTGGCTACCCTGTCCTTCGGTCCGCAACCGCAATGCCTGCCCCGGCGGCACCAGGAAAATCTCGCCCAGCCGCTCATAGCGATGCGGTCCCCAATGGTCGGCATAGCAGCCGCGCACCCGCTCGGGCCGGGGGGTCAGACACATGTCGAGCCAATAATGGCGCTCGCGCCGGAAAATGCGGTCGGTCGGCCCCGCCAGATCGAGCCGCATGATCCGTGCCTGCGCCTGCGGCACCGCAATCTCGGCCTCGAAAACCGACCTGGCATAGGATTCCGCCATCGCTCCCCCGCTCTCTGGCCATGTTTGGCCCTATCGCTGCACTATGGCTCATTCTCGATAGTCTGGTCAATTGCGTCGGCGCCGGAGTCGCCCCCATCCTTGGGCCATCAGGCAAGCCGCCAACGATGCGGCACCCTATGGAGAGAGATGAATGGCTAAGGGTCTTTTCGACTGCACGGGCAAGGTCACGCTGGTCACCGGCGGCAATGGCGGCATTGGCCTGGGCTTCGCCATGGGCGTCGCCAAGATGGGCGGCGACATCGCCATCTGGGCGCGCAATGCGGACAAGAACGAAGCCGCCGCCGCCGCCCTGCGCGCAGCGGGCGCCGGCCGGGTCGAAACCTATCAGGTCGATGTCGCGTCGGAAGAGGCGATCGTCGACGGCTATGCCAAATTGCTCGCCGATTTCGGCCGCATCGACTGCGTCTTCGCCAATTCAGGCCGCGCCTCGCGCTCGCGCTCGGTGCTGACGCTGGATTCGGCGGAATGGCATGACCTGCTGGCGGTGAACCTGCACGGCGCCTTCTTCACCCTGCGCGAAGGGGCCAAGGCGATGGTCGCCCGCGCCGAGGCTGGCGAGCCGGGCGGCAGCCTGGTCTATTGCGGCAGCCTGTCGATGTTCCATGGCATTGCCGGGATCAACAATTATGCCGCGTCCAAGGGCGGCATGGGCGCCGCCGTGCGCGGCATGGCGGCGGAACTGGGCAAGTACGAGATCCGCGCCAACAGCATCGCGCCCGGCTATATCAAGACCGGCATCGGCGGCGATGGCGAGATGAGCCCGGAGATGCAGGCCCGCATGGCCGCCGTTGACGCCCATTTCTCGGCCAAGACGCCGATCCATCGCCCCGGCGCGATCGAGGATTTCGAGGGCATCGGTGCCTATCTCGCTTCCGACGCCTCGCGTTACCATAGCGGCGACACGATCGTCATCGACGGCGGCAGCCTCGTCTATCCGCCCTACGCCTTCTGAGCCGATCGAAGGAGCGCCCCGATGCACCTGCTCAACATCCATGATGTGAATGATGTCCGGCTCGACGCCTATCAGCGGCCCGAGCCAGGTCCGAAGGACGTCGTCGTGAAGATGAAGGCCTGCGGCATTTGCGGCAGCGACCTCAGCTATATCAAGAATGGCGGCATTCCCGGCCCCGGCAAGCTGACCGCGCTCGGCCATGAGGGCGCGGGCGAGATCATGATCGTGGGTGACGAGGTCGCGGGCGTCAGCATCGGCCAGAGCGTCATCATCAACCCGATGATGACGCCCAGCTTCATCGGCAGCGGCGGACCGGAAGGCGCCTTTACCGAGGAATTGCTGGTCCGCGACGCGCGGCTGGGCGACAGCCTGCTGCCGATCCCGGACGGCATATCCTATGATGTCGCCGCCATGTGCGAACCGCTGTCGGTGGCGATGCACGGCGTCAACCGGGCGCAGGCCAAGGCGGGCGACAAGGTCGTCATCTTCGGCTGCGGCCCGATCGGCCTTGGCATGGTGCTCTGGGCGATCGACCGGGGGTGCCAGGATGTGATCGCGCTCGACCTGGCCGAGGAACGGCTGGAGCGGGCCCGCGCGCTCGGCGCCCACACGATCAATCCGGCCAAGGAAGATGTGATCGCCCGGATCAAGGCGATCCATGGCACCACCACCGTGTTCGGCCGCGAAAAGGCGCAGACCGACGCCTATATTGATGCGGCCGGCGCGCCCTCCATCCTGTCCGACGTGATCGCCATGGCCAAGACCCATGCCCGCCATGTCATCACCGCAGCCTATATGAAGCCGATCGAGCTGCCCGCCGGCCCGATGCTGACGACCGAAATGACGATCACCACGGCGGTCGGCTATCCAACCGAAATGCCCGATGTGATCGCCGCCATGCCGCGCCTGAAGGACAAGATCGCGGCGCTGATCAGCCACAAGCTGCCCTTCGCGCAGGTTATGGAGGGGCTGGAGATCGCCGCCCGCCCGCAATCCGCCAAGGTCATGATCGAGTTCGAGGGAGCCGACGCATGAGCACGCAACCCACCGAAAAGCCACAGACGCCGCCCCAAACTCCGCTTGGCGCGCTTGTCATGGCCGGGCAAGGCCAGACCGAGGCGGAAGCGATCACCGACAGCATCTTCATGGTGAAGGATATTTCCAACGCCTATCTGGTGACGACGGCGGACGGCGACCTGCTGGTCAATACCGGCTTCCTGGGCAATGGCGCGCGCAACAAGGGGCTGTTCGCGCCGCACCGCACCGGCGCGCTGAAACGCATCATCGTCACCCAGGCCCATCCCGACCATTATGGCGCCCTGCCCGACCAGCAGGAGCCGGGCACGCAGGTGATCACGGGTGTCAACTTCGTCGACACGGAGGATTATTTCGACCGGCTCGGCCCGTTCCTCGGCATCCGATCGGGCAAGCTCTGGGCGTCGATGACCCGGCGCGACGGCCCGCCGCCCAAGCCGCCCCGCATCGTCCCCGACCGGATGGTCGAGACCGTCCATGCCTTCGAACAGGGCGGCCGCAAGTTCGAGGTGGTGAAGACGCCCGGCGGCGAAACGCTCTGCTCGGTGTTCGTCTGGATGCCCGAGGAAAAGATCATCTTCACCGGCAATCTGTTCGGCCCGGTGTGGCGCTCCATGCCCAATCTGGTGACGATGCGCGGCGACCGCCCCCGGCTGGTGCGCGCCTATCTCCAGTCGCTCGAGCATGTCCGGTCGCTGGAGCCCGAACTGGTTATCACCGGCCATGGCGATCCGATCCGCGGCGCAGACACGATCCGCGCCGATCTCGACCGGATGCACGCCGCCGTCACCTATATCGAACGCGAGACGATCGCCGGCATGAATGCCGGCCGTCCTGTCCAGGATCTGATGCGCGAGATCGTCCTGCCAGAGGATATCCGCATCGGTGAATTCCATGGCAAGACCAGCTGGGTCGTCCGCGCCATCTGGGAGGAAAATGCCGGCTGGTTCCATTATGAGGATGGCACCACCGCCCTCTACGGCGTGCCGCGCCCGACCGTCTATCCCGATCTGGTCGAACTGGCCGGCGGCGCCGGGGCGCTCGCCGCCCGCGCCCATGTCCATGCCGCCGCGGGGCGCCCGCTCGAGGCGCTGCACCTGCTCGACATCGCGCTGGGCGTCGCGCCCGACCATGAGGCGGCGCTGACCGTCAAGAAGGCCGCGCTCGAACAATTGCTCGCCCGCAGCGGCGGCACAAACCTGTCCGAAACCATGTGGCTGAAGGCGGAAATCGCCGACGCCGACAAGCGGCTCCCGGCCGCCTGACACCCATTCCAGGAAGCATAATCATGGCACGCAGTCTTACCCATTTGGAGCGCCTAGAGGCGGAGAGCATACATATATTGCGGGAGGTTGTGTCGGAGGCGGATCGGCCTGTGATGCTCTATTCGGTGGGCAAGGATTCGGCGGTGATGCTGCATCTGGCCAAGAAGGCCTTCTATCCCTCGCCGCCGCCCTTCCCGCTGCTCCATGTCGACACCACCTGGAAGTTCCGGGCGATGTATGATCTGCGCGACAAGGCCGCGCGCGACGCGGGCATGGAACTGCTGGTCCATCATAATCCCGAGGCCCAGGCGCGCGGCATCAACCCGTTCGACCATGGCGCCCTCCACACCGACATGTGGAAGACGGAAGGGTTGAAGCAGGCGCTCGACAAGTTCGGCTTCGACGCGGCATTCGGCGGCGCGCGCCGCGACGAGGAGAAGAGCCGTGCCAAGGAGCGCATCTTCTCCTTCCGCACCGCCAGCCATGGCTGGGACCCCAAGAACCAGCGGCCCGAACTGTGGAACCTCTATAATGCCAAGAAGGCCAAGGGCGAGAGCATCCGCGTCTTCCCGATCAGCAACTGGACCGAGCTCGACATCTGGCAATATATCCAGCTGGAAGGCATCGAGATCGTGCCGCTCTATTTCGCCGCCCCCCGCCCCACCGTCGAGCGCGACGGCATGCTGCTGATGGTCGATGATGACCGCTTCCCGCTGGCGCCCGGCGAAGTGCCGGTCGAGCGATCGATCCGCTTCCGCACGCTGGGCTGCTATCCGCTCACCGGCGCAGTCGAGAGCGAGGCCAGCACCCTGTCGGAGGTGATCCAGGAGATGCTGCTCACCACCACATCCGAGCGCCAGGGCCGCGCCATCGACAAGGATGCCGGCGGCGCCGGCATGGAGAAGAAGAAGCAGGAGGGGTATTTCTGATGTCCGACGTGATCACACAGGACCCCGTCTACCAGACCGATGCGCTGATCGCGCAGGACATCGACGCCTATCTCGACGTCCATCAGCACAAGACCATGCTGCGCTTCATCACCTGTGGCTCGGTCGACGATGGCAAGTCCACCCTGATCGGGCGGCTGCTCTATGATTCGAAGATGATCTTCGAGGATCAGCTCGAGGCATTGCAGGCGGATAGCAAGCGCGTCGGCACGCAAGGCGGCGAGATCGACTTCGCCCTGCTGGTCGATGGCCTCGCCGCCGAGCGCGAACAGGGCATCACCATCGACGTCGCCTATCGCTTCTTCGCTACCGAGAAGCGCAAGTTCATCGTCGCCGATACGCCGGGCCATGAACAATATACCCGCAACATGGTCACCGGCGCCTCCACCGCCGACCTGGCCGTCATCCTGATCGACGCGCGCAAGGGCATTCTCACCCAGACGCGGCGCCACTCCTACCTCGCCCACCTGATCGGCATCCGCAACATCGTGCTGGCCGTCAACAAGATGGACCTGGTCGGCTATGACCAGGCCGTGTTCGACGGCATCGTCAAGGATTATGCCGAGTTCGCCCACTCGATCGGCATCAGCGCCTTCACGCCGATCCCCATCTCCGGCTTCAAGGGCGACAATATCACCGCCCGGTCCGACAACACCCCCTGGTATCAGGGGCCAACGCTCATGGCCCATCTCGAAAGCGTCGAGGTCGATGCCACCACCGCGGCGGCCAAGCCCTTCCGCATGCCGGTCCAGTGGGTCAATCGCCCGAACCTCGACTTTCGCGGCTTTGCCGGCCTGATCGCCAGCGGATCGGTCAAGCCCGGCGACACCGTGCGCGTGCTGCCCTCGGGCAAGACATCAACGATCAGTCGCATAGTAACCCTTGATGGCGATCTCGACGAGGCGATCGCCGGCCAGTCGGTCACGCTCTGCTTTGCCGACGAGATCGACTGTTCGCGCGGTGACGTGATCGCGATCGCCGACAATCCGCCTCAGGTCTCCAGCCAGTTCGAGGCGACCATCGTGTGGATGGATGACGAGGCGATGCTGCCGGGCCGGCCCTATTGGCTCAAGATCGGCACACAGAGCGTCTCGGCCACCGTCCAGGCGCCCAAATATGTCGTCAACGTCAACACCATGGAGCATCTGGCCGCCAAGACGCTGGACTTGAATGCCATTGGCGTTGCCGAACTGGCGACCGACAAGGCCATCACGTTCGAGCCCTATGCCGATAACCGCACCTTGGGTGGGTTCATTCTGATCGACAAGATCAGCAACCGCACCGTGGCGGCGGGCATGCTCCACTTCTCGCTGCGCCGGGCCCAGAATGTCCATTGGCAGGCAACCGACATCGGCCGCGAGGACCATGCCCAGCTCAAGAACCAGCTGCCCCGCATCCTCTGGTTCACCGGCCTGTCCGGCTCGGGCAAGTCGACCATCGCCAATGAGGTGGAAAAGCGGCTCGCGCTGATGAACCGCCACACCTTCCTCTTGGATGGCGACAATATCCGCCATGGCCTCAACAAGGATCTGGGCTTTACCGAGGCCGACCGGATCGAGAATATCCGCCGCGTCGGCGAGGTTGCCAAGCTGATGGCGGATGCGGGCCTGATCGTGCTGACCGCTTTCATCTCCCCCTTCCGCGCCGAGCGCGACATGGTGCGCGAGATGCTGCCGGACGGCGAGTTCATCGAGATCTTCGTCGATACCCCGCTCGAGGTTGCCGAGGCGCGCGACGTCAAGGGTCTCTACAAGAAGGCCCGTTCGGGCAGCCTCAAGAACTTCACCGGCATCGACAGTCCCTATGAGGCGCCCATCAGCCCCGAAATCCGGGTCAACACTGTCGAGATGACCCCACAGGAAGCCGCCGAGCATATCATCCGTCAGATCATGCCGCTCAAATGAGGGAGGAAAGCATGACGGACGCGGACCTCGCCGCCCATCTCGCCGAAACCGCAGGACGCCTGTTGCTGGAGGTCCGCGCTTCGGGCCTGTTCAGCGCCAAGGCGCTCGGCAAGGCCGGCGATCACACCGCCAACCAGTTCCTCGTCCATGCGCTGCGGGAGCAGCGGGCCGAAGACGGGTTGCTCTCCGAGGAGATGGCCTGTGACGGCGCGCGGCTCCAGCACAGCCGGGTGTGGATCGTCGATCCGGTCGACGGCACTCGCGAATATGGCGAGGCACGCGCCGACTGGGCCGTCCATGTCGGTCTTGCCATCGACGGCGTGCCGACCATCGGCGCGGTTGCGCTGCCGGGCCATGGCGACGGCATCGTCCTGCGTACCGACCAGCCGCGCGCCATCCCGCCCGCGCCCGAGAAGCTCCGCATGGTCGTCTCCCGCACCCGGCCGGCACCCCAGGCGGTCGCGGTGGCAGAGGCGCTGGGCGCCGAACTGGTGCCCATGGGCTCAGCTGGCGCCAAGGCCATGGCCGTGATCCTGGGCCAGGCCGACATCTATCTCCACGCCGGTGGCCAATATGAATGGGACAGCTGCGCCCCCGCCGCCGTCGCACTCGCCCACGGCCTCCACGCATCCCGCATCGATGGATCGCCGCTCATCTACAACCAAGAAGACACCTACATGCCCGACCTCCTCATATGCAGGCATGAACATGCCGACATGGTGCTGGGGGCCTTGGCCGAGATCGCGGCGCAGGTCGCCTGAAAAACAGAAGGGAAGAGGATCATGACCACCGACACCATCGGCCTCGACGCCGACGCCCTGGTCGCCGCCGCGCGCGAACAGACCGGCCTCACCGACCTGGGCGACGACGCCATATTGGAAGGGCTGGACGTGCTCGTCGATGCGATCAATCGCGAGGCCAACCTCACCGAGGCGGCGCAGGGCCGTTGGGCGCAGCAACTGACCGCGACGCTCGCCAACCGGCTGCAGGTCGAGGATTGGCTCGCCCGCCATCCCGCCTTGCTCGAGGCGCCGATCGAGAAGCCGATGTTCGTCTTCGGCCTGCCACGCACCGGCACGACCCTGACGATCAACCTCTTGAACGCCGATCCGGCTCGCCGCTCCTTCCTGCGCTGGGAAGCGTTCAATTCGGCGCCACCCGCTGCGGCCGGCACGCTCAGCAGCGATCCGCGCTATGTCGCGGAGCAGGCGCGGCTCGACATGTCGCTCAAATATGCGCCGCATATTTCGGCCATCCATCATGAGGATGCCGACAGCCCGACCGAGTGCCAGTTCGCCATGGCGCCGTCCTTCTGCGCCCAATATTATGACTCGGTGCTGCATGTGCCGAGCTACCAGAAATGGCTGTTCGCCACGAGCTACCTGCCTGCCTTCCGCTATCACAAGCGGCTGCTGCAATTGCTGCAGGCGGAAAATGGCGGCCGCTGGACGCTGAAGAATCCCTGGCATCCGCTGTTCCTGGACGACCTCACCACCGTCTATCCCGATGCCCAGCTGGTGATGACCCATCGCGATCCGGCCGATGTCGTCGGTTCGGCCTGCTCCCTCGTCTATCAGGTGCGCAAGATGTTCAGCGCCGATGTCGACCCGGTCGAGGTCGGCCGCTCGCAACTGCGCACCTTCGACCTGATGATCGAGCGGATGCTGGCCTATCGCGCAAAGCATGGCCAGGATGCGATCCACGACATCCAGTATGACGACCAGCTGCGTGACCCGATCGGCGAGATGCGCAAGCTCTATGCTCGCTTCGACGAACCGTTCACGGCGGAAGCGGAAGCCGGCATGACCGCGATGCTGGCCGCCAATCCACAGGGCAAGCATGGCAAGCACAGCTATGACCTGGCCGATTATGGGCTGGATCGGGCGCAGATCCACGCCCATTTCAAGGATTATACCGACCGCTTCTCGATTCCCGTGAAGGCCTGATCCGATGACGCAGGCCCATCATGACCTCGCCCGCCGCTTCTTCGCCGCCCTGTCGGCGGCGGCACTGCCGGATGAATTGCTGACCGACGACATGACCGCCTGGACGACGACGTCGGGCGTCGATGCGCCGCGCGCTGCCTATCAGCGCGGCGTGGCGATGCTGGGGTCGCTGTTCCAGGGCGGGCTGAGCTTCACCGTCGATTCATTGACGGCGCAAGAGGACCGGATCGCGGCCGAGGTGCAGTCGGCCGGCACGCTGGTGAATGGCGAGCCCTTCGCCAATCGCTATGTCTTCCTGCTGCGCATCCGCGATGGTCGGATCGCATCGGTCGCCGAGCATTTCAACCCGGCGCCGGTGGAAGCCCAGATCAAGCCACTGATCCAGGCGATGATGGCGGCAAAACAGGGCTGAGCGATCAGCCCTGTTTTGCACCCTGACTGGCCATCGCGAAGCTGTAGCGCAGATGGTCGAGATGGCCGGTCGGCACCGGCGGGAAGAGCAATGCGTCCTGCGTGTCGCGGATCGCCGCCAGCCGATCGGCGATCTGCTCGATCGTCCAGTCGGGCTGGAACACGCCGACCGTCTCCATCGTATAGGCCCGCGCGACACGCCCGGCCATGGCAATCAGCATTTCGCCGCTGACCGCGCAATCCTGATGCGCGAGATAGCCGACGGCGGGTGCGACCAGCTCCGGATCCATCGGCGGATAGGCACTGGTGTCCAGCCCTTCGGCCATGCGGGTGACGGCGCCGGGCAGGATGATGTTGCTCTTCACCCCATGGGCCGCGCCCTCGATCGCGGCGACGTTGGACAGGCCGATCATCCCCGCCTTGGCGACGCTGTAATTGACCACGCCGGCATTGCCGTAGAGGCCGTTGATCGATCCGGTGAGGACGATGCGGCCATAGTTCGCCGCACACATATACGGGAAGGCGGCACGCACGACATGAAAGGCGCCGCGCAGATGAACGTCGAGCACCGTCTCGAAATCAGCATAGCTGAGCTCCGCCAGACCGCCGCGCCGGACGATGCCGGCATTGTGGATAAGGATGTCGATGCTGCCGAAATGGTCGCGGGCGAGGTCGATCATCGCCTGCCCGCCTTCGGGGGTGGCGACGCTGTCGGTCGAGGCGATCGCCTGGCCGCCGGCGGCGCGGATTTCGTCCACCACCGACTGGGCCGGGCCGGCATCGGTCCCCTCGCCCTGCATGCTGACGCCGGGATCATTGACCACGACCTTCGCGCCGCGCGCCGCCAGCAACAGCGCATAGGCCCGGCCGAGGCCACGCCCGGCGCCGGTGATCAGGGCGACACGGTCGTCAAATCGCAGCATGATAGTCTCTCTCCCGGATGATGATTGGCGGGGAGCTTAGCGACGGCGGTGCCGTCGCCCCAAGCGTGGCGCCAAATGATCGCTCAGGCGACGATCCCGGCGTCGCGCAGCCGGGCGATGGCCTCCGCGTCCATCCCGAGAAGGTCTGCCAGCACCGCGTCGCTATGCTCGCCCAGCACCGGCGGCGCGCTCGGCACCGGCTGCTCTGCGCCGGGAAAGCGGAACGGGCGGTTGACGATCGGGATCATGCCCAGCGTCCTGTGCTCGGTCTCCACCACCATGTTGCGGGCCAGCGTCTGCGGCTGGGCCAGCGCCTCGCTGATGGTCAGGATCGGCGCGTGCGGCACCTGATGCGCGGCGAACAGGTCGGCGAGGTCGGCCACGGTACGGGTCTGCGTCACCGCCGACAGCAGGGCGTTCACCTCCGCCCGCCGTTCGCGCCGCTTGTCCAGCCTGTCATAGCGCGGATCGTCAGCCAGCGCGTCCAGCCCCAGTGCGGCGCAGATCTTGCCCCAGAAATGATTGGTGAGGCAGGCGATGACGATCGACCCGTCGCTGGCCGGGAAGATGCCATAGGGGACGAGATTGGGATGCTGCGATCCCTGCGGCACCGGATCCTGTCCGGTGAAGAAGCTCAATTGCGCCAGATAGCCGAGCAGGCCGATCATCCCGTCCATCAGGCTGATGTCGATCAGCCGGCCGCGCCCGGTGGCATGGCGTTCGTGCAGGGCGGCGAGGATGGCGATCGGCCCGTTGATGCCGCCGACCAGATCGCCCAGCGGAATGCCGAGCTTGGTCGGCAGCCCGCCCGGTTCGCCATTGACGCTGAGCGCGCCGGACATGGCCTGCAGCACGATGTCGAAGGACGGACGGTCCTTGAGTGGCCCGGTCATGCCGAAGCCGGAAATGGCGCAATAGATGAGGCCGGGGTTGAGCGCCGACAGCGCCTCATAGCCAAGGCCCAGCCGGTCCATCACGCCGGGCCGGTAATTTTCGATGACGATGTCGGACTTGGCCGCCAGATCGCGGGCGATCGCCAGCCCCTCGGGGGCCTTGAGGTCGAGCACGATGCTCTTCTTGCCGCGATTGACGCTGAGGAAATAATGGCTCTCGCCGTCGCGCAGCGGCGGGAAGCTGCGGGTGTCATCCCCGCTGCCCGGCGGCTCCACCTTGATCACCTCCGCGCCCAGATCCGCGAGCGCCAATGCAGCCGAGGGGCCGGCCAGGACGCGGGTGAAATCCAGCACCCGCACCCCGGCCAGCGGCCCTGCCCATATACTGTTGTCGTGGCCGTCCATCATGTATCGTCCAGCGGACCGTCCCATCCCAAATCCTCCCCAGGGGGAAGGAACGGTCCGCCGCGCGCGGATCAGGCCGGGCGGCTGGGCAGTTCGGCGATCGAGGTGCCGAAGGCCGAGACTTCGCCGCGATGGGTTTCCGCGCGCTGCTGGATCTCGACATATTTCTTGCCGTTCTCCTCGAACTTGCGGATCACGCTGCCGTCGATGAAGATCACGTCGCCATCGGGATTGTGGCGGCGGATCTGGCACTTGCTCTTGTGCAGGAAGCCGTCGTCGCCGATCCAGTTGGTGACCTGATGGGTCAGCCAGCTGCAGCGTTCCGGACCATAGTCATAAGCGCCCGGCGCGCCGACTTCGAGCGCGAACGCCTCGTCCCAATGGACGCGTTCCGGGCAGTCGGGCACGTTGAAGCGGTTCTTGATGCCGGTGCCGGGATGCTTCTGCTGCATCTTCCAGGCGAGCTTGTTGGCGCGGATATAGAGGCCGCCCCAGCCCTGCGCGTAGCAGATGAAGCCGGTGACGGTCATCGGCCCCTTCATCATGCGCGGCAGCTCGTCGCCGACCTGCACATCTTCCCAATAACGGGGCGTGGCGCCGCGAATTTCTTCCTTCTCGTACAGCTTGTACATTTCGGCCAGCTGTTCGTCGGTGAAGGGCTCCACCCGGCCACGGGCTTCGGTGTACTTGGTGCCACGCTCGCGCGCTTCGTCGCGGTCGGTGCGGAACACCCAGCTGTCGCCTTCGGCGACCTTGTCGCCCGACTGGTTGAAGAAATCGACATGATAGATCTGCTGGAAGCTGCGGCCGGCGAACTTGGTCTGATGCTCGACCAGATCCTTCAAATAGGCCTCGGTGCGGATGGTGTCGTTGCGCAGCACCGGCTTGTGCCAGGTCCAGTCGGCGCCCGCCCACATCGCATGGACGCCCGACAGGCCACCGCAATAGCCCGAGATGATGCGGCTGGTGGTGAACAGGAAGCTGGGCAGCGCGACCAGCGAACCATGCTTGGTCTTTTCGGCATAGGCCGGATCGCACCACAGCGGATTATCGTCGCCGATACCATGGGCATAATGGCGGATCGCGTCGCGCGTGGCTTCGTAGTTCCACGGTTCGACGGTATTCTCGATCTTGACGCCGATGCGCTTGCGCAGGTCGTCCAGCCCCTCCTCGGTGATCTTGGGGAATTTGTTCACGGGCGCGTCGGCCAATGTTGCCATCTCTCTTCTCCTGACTTCAGTTGGCGAGTTCGACCGCCTTGGCGGCCTCACGATCTCTCAAAATCTTGCGGTGGACCTTGCCGGCCGGCGTCTTGGGCAGGTCGGTCACGAATTCGACGATGCGGGGGAATTCATGCTGGGCGAGCTTCTCGCGGGTGAAGTCCTGCAGTTCGCGGACCAGCGCGTCGCTGCCGTCGCGATTGAGGATGATGAAGGCCTTCACCACCTGGCCACGCTTGTCGTCGGGCACGCCGATCACCGCGCATTCCAGCACCGCCTCATGCTTGAGCAGCGTATTCTCGATCTCGACCGCGCTCATCGTCCAGCCGGCCGAGATGATGACGTCGTCGGCGCGGCCGCAATGGTAAAAATAACCGTCGGCGTCGATCTTCGCCCGGTCCTTGGTGGTTTCCCACCGGTCGCGGCGCCACAGCATCAGCTCGCCAATCTCGCCGGGATCGCAGGCGCTACCGTCGGGGCGCTGCACCTCCAGCCTCTGGCCCGGCACCGCCTTGCCCAGCGAACCCGGCTTCACCATGAAATCCTGCGCGCCGGGATAGTTGACCAGCACCACGCCAATCTCGGTCGTGCCGTACATGGAACAGGCCGGCACCTTGAAATGGGCGTCGATGAACTCCAGCGTCGCCGGGTCGATCGGCTCGCCGGTGTAGGACAGCTTGTCGAAATGGAAGGCGAAGTCGGCGGCCCGGCCGCTATTCTTCATCATGCGATAATGGGTCGCGGCGGCCGACATGTTGGTGATGCCATAGGCTTCCAGCGCCTGCATCAGCCGCACCGGATCGAACCGGCCGGCAAAGGTGCCCGTTGTCACGCCCAGCCCCAGCGGCGCCAGCGTGCCATGCCACAGGCCATGGCCCCAGGCCGGCGAGGAGGGGCAGAAAAATTCGTCGCCCGGCCGGATGCCGGTGCCGTAGAGGGCGGCGAACATCAAGGTCACCAGCGCGCGATGGCTGTGCTTCACCGCCTCGGGCAGTTCGCGGGTGGTGCCCGACGTATATTGGAAGACGGCCAGGTCATTGGCCTTGGTCTTCGGGCTGTAAGTCGCCGGGAAGCGGGCGAGATCGGCCAGCAATGCGTCGTCGGCGACGATCACGCGCGGGCCGTCCATGCTGCGCGCCAGCTCCGCCTTTTCGGCATTGGTGATCAGGATGGTCGGCTTGCAGTCATCGACCCGCAGCCGCAATGCATCCGGGCCGAACAGGGTGAAGAGCGGTACCGAGATCGCGCCGGTCTGCATCGCGCCGAACAGGCAGACATAGAAGGGCAGCGAAGGCTCCAGCATGAAGGCGATGCGTTCGCCCGGCTGAATACCCTCGGCATCAAGCCAATGGGCGAAGCGCGCGGCCCCCGCCGCGATCGCGTCGAAGCTCAATATCTCGTCCCGGCCGCCATCATCACCATTGGCGGCATGAGCGATGCGCACGGCGGCGCGGCCCGATCCGTCGGCATGACGGGTGATGCATTCATGGGCGATGTTCAGGTCTTCGCGGTCGCCGTCGAACAGATCCCACAGCGCCGCTGAGGTCGCATGTGCCTGTGCATCGGCATAGCTGCGATAGTCGGTTAGCTTCGCCATCATCCCATCCCATCGGTCCGGCATTCAACCGGGCGAACGGGTCGAAACCCCGTCGCTGCTTGCAACAAGCGATGTCACAGCGACTCATTTGTTGTAAATGGTGAATGATGTTCTATATTTCGAATGACAGGCCATCGGCGTCGCGATAGGATGACGCCATGACCGACAGCCGCACCACGCCCCGCCCGCCCTCCACCGTCCGCAAGGTCGCCAAGGCCGTGCAGGAGAGCAAGGCGCCCGCCATTGCCCGTGCCGCCGCGATCCTGCGCCTGCTGGGCAAGAGCGACCGGCCGCTGGGCGTACAGGCGATCGCCAAGGAACTGGGGCTGGTGCCCAGCACCTGCCTCTATGTGCTGCGCGCGCTGGTGGAGGAGGAACTGGTCGCCTTCGATCCCGACACCAAACGCTATGCGCTGCAGGCCGGCGTGCTGACGCTGGCGCGCAACTGGCTGCGCCGCGACGCCTTCAACGACCTTGCCCAGCCGGTGCTGGATCGGCTGGCCCAGCGCTTCGGCCTCACCATGCTGGGGGTGCAGGCGGTGGGCCTCGATCATATGATCGTCGTCGCCATGGCGCAGTCGGGCAGCGGCTTTCAGCTGAGCGCCCAGGTCGGCAGCCGTTTCCCCGCCCTCATCAGCGCCACCGGCCGCTGCATCGCCGCCTTTGGCGATTATGGCGAGCAGGAGCTGAAGGCGCGGTTCGACACGCTGCGCTGGGACGATCCGCCGCCCTTCGCCGACTGGATGGAGCAACTGCGCCAGACCCGCGCGCAGGGCTTCGCGGTGGACGAGGGCCAATATATTGCCGGCGTCACTGTCGTCTCCGCGCCGGTGTGGAAAGGCGCGGGCCGCCCGGTCCATGCGCTGGTCGCGATCGGCATCGGCGCGGCGCTGCAACGCGAGGGGCTGGGCGCATTGCAACAGGCGCTGGTCGAGGCGGCCGCCGCGCTCAGCGAGCAGCTCAGCGGCGACCGTCCCCTACCGGCGGCGTAGCGCCAGCACGCTGCCTTCAGCGTCGCCCGAGACATAGAGCGTGCCGTCCGGTCCCGCCGTCACATCGGCGAAATTGATCATCGGCCCGGCCATGTCGCCGATCGGCCCCAGGAATTTGGGCGTCACGCCCGCCGGTGCGCCGACCGGCAGGGCGCTGGCAATCGTCTCGCGCGCGCCGCCCGACAGGTCGGTGGCGACCAATGTCTTGGCCCGCGTATCGACGACGAACAATTGCCCGTCATGGATCGCCAGCCCTTCCGGTCGGCCGAGACCATCGACGATCGTCTCGCTGCGACCGCCCGCGATGCGCAGCACGCGCCCCACCCCTGCCTCGGCGACATAGGCTGTCCCATCCGGGGCCAGCGCCACGCCCATCGGCTTGTCGAGGCCGGTCGCGAGTTCGCTGACCGCGCCATTCTCGATCGAGAGCAGCCGGCCAGTGCCATATTCGGCGACGACCACCGCCCCGCCCGGCGCGACCGCCACGCCCATCAACTGGTCGAGGCCGGTGGCGAGGAAATCGCTTTCCCCTTGCCCCGGCCGATAGCGCGCCACCGCGCCAAGCCCGGTGCTGATGATCCACTCGCCCACCTGCGCGCCGGCTGCGACGCCGCGCATATATCCGGGGCAGCCGGGGTAGAAGATCATGCCGGCCAGGGTCAGTGCCTCGCCGGGTTGCAGCGTGTAACCGAAGGTGCCATCGGCGACGAACAGCGCGCCGTCCGCACCCATGGCCAGGCCCAGCGGCCATTGCAGTGCGCGGGGCACGACGGAGCGGACCTTGCCGTCGCCCAGCAATTCGGTGATCTCGCCCGGAATGCTCGACACGAAGATGCGGTCACCGATGAAGCTGACATTGTCGAGGCCGGGGCCAAGGTCGGCCAGCACTTCGCGCGTGCCGCTCACCAGATCGAGCCGCAACACCTGACCGCTGGCCACCTGGGTCGTGACGATCCGCCCCTTGCTGTCGAACTTGACCGAATCCGGCACGCCCAGATCGCCGGCCACCACCTCGGGCGCGCCGCCATTGATATCCACCCGCCAAATCTCGTTGGCGCCCATCACGGGAAAATAGAGCTTGCCGTCCGGGCCGACCTGAAAGGCGTTGGCCATCGGTATATTGTCGAGGATGACGCGCGGCTCGCCGCCATCCAGGTCCAGTTCCATGATCCGCGCGCCGATGCGGCATTCGCCCGCGATCAGCCGGCCCTGATGCCAGGTGATCGGGTTGGCGACCGGAATGTCGCCGCGGATCACGCGAACATCGCCCGATGGCGTGCGCATCGCGACCCGGCCCTCGGTAATTTCGGTCAGATAGAGGTTGCCGGCATCGTCGAACACCAGATCGTCAGGCGCGACGATGGCGCCGCCCATCGCGCTGATCGTCTCGATCGCGCCGCTGTCGACATCGATCGCGCTGACCTGGCTGCCACCGACCTGTGCGACATAGAGGCGCCCGTCCGGCCCGGTCGCCAGGCCATTGGCGCCGTGCAGCCGGCTGGGCGGAGTCAGCCGCGCAAGGGACCAGCCCTCGGCAGCGACTGCAGCACTGGCAGCGCCATAGCGCCCGGACTGGACCGCCATCTCAGGCGTAGCCCAGCAGCGATTTCACTTCGAGATATTCGAGGAAGCCATGCTCGCCCCATTCGCGGCCATTGCCGCTGCGCTTGTAACCGCCAAAGGGCGCATGGAAATCGAAGCCGCCATTGATGCTGATCCAGCCGGTGCGCATCCGCCGGGCGACGGCACGGCACTGGTCGACATCGGTGCCGCTGACATAGCCGGCGAGGCCGAAATTGCTGTCATTCGCGATCTCGACCGCATGGTCGATATCGTCATAGCCGATGATCACCAGCACCGGGCCGAATATCTCCTCGCGCGCGATCACCATGTCGTTGGTGCCGACGAAGACGGTGGGCTTCACGAACCAGCCCTTGTCGATCCCGTCCGGGCGACCGGCGCCGCCAGCGATCAGGGTCGCGCCCTCGTCCAGGCCCTTGCGAATATAGTCCTGAATGATGTTGTACTGGCTCTTCGACACGACCGGGCCCATGGCGACATTGCCGGTCGGATCACCGACCGTCACCGCGTCCGCTGCGCCCTTGGCTGCAGCCACCACCTCATCCATGCGCGCTGCCGGCACCAGCAGGCGCGATCCCGCGCTGCAGGTCTGGCCCGAATTGCCCATCATGCCGCCGGTCGCGCCCGCGACATTGGCGGCCAGCGCGTCATCATCCAAGACGATGAAGGCGCTCTTGCCGCCCAGTTCCAGCCCGACCCGCTTGATCGTGGTCGCGGCATCCTTCTGGATCTGGACGCCGACCGGCTCCGACCCGGTGAAGGACACCATGTCGACATCCTCATGGGTGGAGAGCGCGGTGCCGATCACACTGCCCCTGCCCTGAACCATGTTGAACACGCCCGCCGGCACGCCCGCCGTGTCGAGAATTTCGGCCAGGATCTGAGCCGAGAAGGGGGCGAGCTGTGGCGGCTTCAGGATCATGGTGCAGCCGGTCGCCAGCGCCGGGAAAATCTTGACGCAGGTCTGGTTCATCGGCCAATTCCACGGCGTGATGAGCGCGCAGACGCCGATCGGCTCGCGCGCGATCATGGTCGCGCCATGCGGCTCGTCGAACCTGAACTCGCGCAGCACCTCGATCGCGGTCTGCAGATGCCCCGCGCCCAGCCCGACATGGAAGCCATGGGCCAGCGAGGACGGCGCCCCCATTTCCTCGATAATCGCGTCGCCCAGCTCGGTCTGGCGCCGCGCATATTCCGCCTGGATGGCGAGCAGCAGGTCGAGCCGCTGTTCGCGCGTGGTCTGCGACCAACCGGCAAAGGCCTTGCGCGCGGCGGCCACCGCCTTGTTCACGTCGGCGACACCGCCGAGCGAAATGGTGCCGGCCACCGCCTCGGTCGCGGGGTTGATGACATCCGCGGTCTTCGGTTCGACCGGGGCGACCCACTGGCCGTCGATATAGAAGTTCCGATAGTCGCGCATGTCGATGTCCCATCCTCTCCAAAATCCTCCCCTTGAAGGGGAGGTGGCTGGCCAAAGGCCAGACGGAGGGGTGTGTCCGCCGGAGTAACACCCCTCCACCGCCTGCGGCGGTCCCCCTCCCCTTATCCGGGGAGGAAGGGCGTTTTACTGGGTGCCTTCGGCGTACCAGGTGCGGAATTCGGCATATTTCGGCATTTCTTCCGAATTGGCCTTGGGGTCGATCACGACATGGACGACGCCCGGCTTGCCGCTGGCATAGGCACGCGCGATTGCCGGCTTGATGTCCTCCGCGCGGGTCACATATTCGCCGTGGCAGCCAAAGCCCTCACCGATCTTGTCGAAGCGGACTTCCTTGCTCCAATGGGTGCCGGTTTCTTCCGTGCCCTGGCCGAAGGTACGCTTGTAGACGCCCACTTCCAGGCCCCACTGATTATCCACGCCGACGACGCAGACCAGCGGCAGCTTGGTGCGCACCGCCACTTCCAGCTCGGCGATATGGAACATGAAGCTGCTGTCGGAGGTCAGCAGCAGGCCCGGACGGCTGACGCCGGTGGCCGCCTTGTCCGCCAGCATCGCGCCGGTGGCATAGGGAATGCCGGTGCCGATATGACCGAAATTCTGGTTCCAGATGACGTCGTTCGGCTTGCACTGCGAATAGGTCCACTGGAAGATCACACCGGCGCCACCGTCACGGATCAGGATGCCGTCCTTGGGGAAGGCCTCGGTCGCTTCCACCGCCAGACGGGCGGGATGGATCGGCAGGTCGCCGGTGCCGTCGCTCTTGGTGCGCGATTCCGCCGCCAGTTCGTCCAGCTCGGCCTGGCCGTCGCGCATGAAGGCTTCCAGCATCGGCGCGGGCGGGCGCGGCGTATCCTTCAGCGCCTCGACCAGCTGCGGCACGACGCCGCGCAGGTCGCCGACCAGCGGCACGTCGATCGGGCGGTTGACGCCGATCGCAGCGGGATCCTGCTCGACATAGATCCATTTGCGGATCGCTTCATTCTTCATCCAGTAGCGCCACTTGCCGAAATGGACCGGCTCGCCCAGTTCGGTGCCCAGCGCCAGCACCAGATCCGATTCCGTGACCGCCTCGATCGACGCCTTGGAGAAGACGTACTGGAAAGTGCGGTCTTCCAGCCCCTTGATATAGCTGGTGCCGCCGGAGGTCTGGATCACCGGGCAGTTCATCAGGTCTGCCAGCTCCTTGACCGCCGCGCCCGAGCGCGAGGTGTGGACGGCATGGCCGACCAGCAGGATCGGGTTCTTGGCGGCGCGGATCAGGTCGGCCGCTTCCTTGACACGGTCGATGTCCGCGCCCTGATTGACCAGGCGATAGCGGTCCGGTGCCAGCGGCGCGGGCAGGTCCAGCTCCTCCAGGATGATGTGGCTGGGATATTCGATATAGACCGGGCCGGGGGTGCCGCCCATCGCCTTGCGAATGCCCTCGCGCACGACCTCGTCGGTCTGGTCGGCATATTCGATCGAGGCGGCATATTTGACGCTATTCTCGAACAGGGGCATCTGCTTGACGAACTGGATGCGGCCGCGACGGACACGCTGTTCGGTGACGCGGGCGCGCTGGCCCGACAGGAAGATGACCGGCGAATTTTCGACCAGCGCGCACTGGATGGCGGGCGCCATATTGGCGATGCCCGGCCCCAGCGTGCCGATGGCGACGGCGGGCTTGCCGGTGATCCGCGACGCGGCCTCGGCCATGAAGCCGGCAGCGGCCTCATGATGGGGCGCAACCACGGTCCAGCCGCGCCGTTCGGCCTCCAGGAACATGTGGACGAAATTGGGGTCGGGAATGCCGAACAGCGTGTTGATGCCTTCGGCCTCGAACAGGTCCAGCATCCGCTTGTAGACCGGCGTGCCCTTCTTGTCGGTGGCGTTCACGTTGACGGCGGGCTTGGGATCGTCATAGCTCATTTGAGTAACCTCGGTGCGCCCGTACCCATGTACGTGGCTAGGTTGCGGTGGAAATTGGTGATCTTGCGTTCCTGGTGGGGGTTGGGCAGCGGTCCGCGGAAGCCGCGCGACTTCATGCCCTTCTGCACCCATTCCATGTTCGAGAAGTCCTGGGCGAGGACGGCGCCCCAGCCCTCGGCGGTCGCCTCCGTCTCTTCCCATTCGGTCACCGGCACTTCGCCCTCGGGGAAGCGCTCGATCGCGTAGGATTCGAAGATGCACATGTCGGGATCGTCGCCATAGGGACGGGTGCGGTAGCAAAGGGCGAAGGTGATCCCCTGCAGCACCGACATGTTGGGAAAGACGTGCCAGGCGAGGCCCGCCTCGGCCATCACCTCGGGCGGAATTTCCGGCCAGATGACGCCGCGCGCGGCATCGTCCGCCTTGGCGGATTTCAGCCAATGGGCGATGACGTCGCCGGCCGCCGTGCCCTCGGGCAGTTCGTCGACCAGCCGGCTCGCCGCATTGACCAAAGTCTCGGTCGAGGCGGCATAGTTCAATGTCTCGTAATTTTCGCGGATCAGCTCATAGGTGGAGCGGCGCGGATCGTCGCCCTTGCCGGCGCGGGTGACGCTGCTGCTCTGGCTCATCTGGAAGGCCGGGTCGCGCTGGTCGAAACCGCTCACCCCATGCAGGCCATAGGCCGCGCTATATGCGTAATAATCGCCATAATCGAGCAGCTGGGTATGGGTGCCCGCGACATGATAAGGCTCCATGAAAGCCTCCAGCGCGGTCTTCCAATTGGCCGGATAGACCACCCATTTGCGCCATTTGTAGCGCATCTTGTCCATTTCGAAGTGGGACAGGATGCGGCCGGCATCGCCCAGGAAATCGATCAGCGGCTCGGCATTGAGGTCCATATGGATCCAGATCCAGCCGCCCCATATGTCGATCTTCACATCCGACAGGCGGGTGCATTCGGCATTGAGCGCGCCCTGCCAGTCCTGCGGGTCGAGAATATAGGTGTTGTTGCCCTCGGTATCGAAGGTCCAGCCATGGAAGCCGCAGACGAAGCTGCGCCGGTTCTTGCCGCGCACCGAATGCACGTCCTTGGGCACGTCGACCAGCTGGCGGCCGCGATGCGGGCAGACATTGAAGAAGGCGCGCAACGTGTCGGGCGCGGTCCGCACGATGATGATCGACTCATCGCAAATGTCGTAGGTCATCCAGTCGCCGACATCGGGCAGTTCCTCGACCCGCGCTGCCATCTGCCAGACATGGGGCCACAGCTTCTCCTTCTCCGCCAGGGCATAGTCCTTCGACAGGAATGCCTCGGTCGGGTAGGTCAGCGGCTTGGCCAGTGCCTCCACATCGATATTGTCGATCTTGCTCATGGCATCCTCCTGCAACGTCCGCGTTGCCCGATGGGTACGGCCCGCGAGTCCGCTCGCCGGGTCCGCAAGGACAATATTTTCAACCTGCCTATCGCAACTGGCGGGAGCGCCCCAAGGGAAGAGCGGCGACCGCCACGAACCATCCCCGGGGCGATCCGGCCCATGGCTCAGGACCGCAATTCCATGCCGTCCAGATCGCCCTTCGCGCGCCAGTCCTGCACCAGTTTCTGGAATGCGCCCCAGCCCGGACCATAGCCGCGGAACAAAGCCCAGGGCGCCTTCACCTGGCCCTCATTGGTGAAATAGCTGGGGGTACATTCCTGCTGGAAGGCGGTCATGTCGATTTCCATTTCCTCGAAATGGCGGACATAATCCTCCTGCCCCAGCAGGGTGGTCTCGACCACCTTGGCGCCCTTATCCATCACCGCATGGATGATATGGGCGATATGTTCCGCCTGGCGGCCGAACTGTTCGGTCACGCTGGCGTTGAGGCCGCCCTGGATATAGCCGATGAAGAATTGATTGGGGAAACCATGGGTCATGGTGCCGTGCAGGGTGCGCGGACCATTGGCCCAATGATCGTAGATGGACAGGCCATCGCGCCCCTCCACCGCATCGATGCCCCAGCGACGCTTCAGCTCGCTCGTCACCTCGAAACCGCTGGCGAAGATGATGCAGTCGACCTCATATTCGACGCCGCCCGACACGAAGCCCTTCTCGGTGATCTTCTCCAGCCCCTTGCTGTCGGCGACATCGATCAGCGTGACATTGGGCCGGTTGAAGGTCGGGTAGAACTCATTGCTCGACAGCGGACGCTTGCAGAGGAAGCGATACCAGGGCTTCAAGGCCTCGGCCGTCGCCTGGTCCTCGACCATCTCGTCGACGCGGGCGCGCAGCCGCTCCATCACGCGATAATCGACCACCTCGCGCTTGGCCATGAACTGCTCGATCGACATTTCCGGCCAGCCTTCGGCTTCCAGTTCGGCCGACAGGTTGCGGGCAATCTCGGTCCAGATGTCGCAGATCAGGTCAGGCTCGCCCGGCGCGAAGGACTCCATCGCGGCGCGGTGGAAATTGGCCTGGCGATCCGCCTGCCAGCCGGGCTGGAGCGACGCCGCCCAGTCGGCGTCGGTCGCCGGATTGGGCCGCTCGTCCACAGTCGATGGCGTGCGCTGGATGACATAGAGCTGTTTGGCGTAGCGGCCAAGATAGGGCACCGCCTGGATCGCGGTCGCGCCGGTGCCGATGATGGCGACGCGCTTGTCGGCCAGCCTGTCGAGCACCGGATTGGCGTAGCTGCCGCCGCTATACTCATAGTCCCAGCGGGCGGTGTGGAATATCTTGCCCTTGAAGCTGTTGATGCCGGCGATGCCGGGCAGCTTGGGCATGTTGAGCACGCCGCAACCCATCACCACGAAGCGGGCCAGCAGTTCGTCGCCCCGACTGGTGCCGACGCGCCAGCGCTGGATCGTCTCGTCCCATTTCAGCGAGGTGATGAGGGTGTGGAACAGCGCCTTCTCGGCGAAACCGAAGCTTTCGGCGATCTGGCGGCAATAGGCCTGGATCTCCGCGCCATCGGCGAATTTCTTCGACGGCATGAAGCCGGTTTCTTCCAGCAGCGGCAGATAGCAATAGGCGTCATTGTCGCACTGGATGCCGGGATAGCGATTCCAGTACCAGACGCCGCCGAAGTCGCCGCCATGGTCGACGTTGCGGAAATTGGTGATGCCCTGCTTGGTCAGATGATAGCCGGCAAGCAGGCCGGCAAAGCCCCCGCCCAGCACCACGACATCCAGTTCCTCGACGATCGGGTCACGGGCGACGACCGGCATATGCGGGTCGACGTCATAGCTGTGCGTCGTGTCGTCGGTGGTCGGCTGATATTGGCCTTCCCGGTCGGCGCGCATCCGCTTGTCGCGCTCGGCGCGATATTTCTCGCGCAGGGTCGGGATATCGAATGTGTCAGCCGCAGGCGTCTGCGTCGGCTTGCAGGTCATGACCTCTCCTGGGGATCGCTGTTCTCGCCATTTTGTTAATCAACACATATGTTGACTTGCAATGGCGGAGCGGCGGGCCGGCGCTGTTAGCGCTGTGGCGATCCCTTGGCGGCCTTCTGGCCGCGGCGCTGCCCCGAAAATGGGCAGTCAGCGGGAGAGGTAGTCAGTCGTCAGCTAGCGCGCCGATCAGGCGGCGCGGGCCAGCTTTTCTTCCTTGGCGACCGGGAAGGTCACGACGTCGGCCGAAACCGGCTCGGCAGCGGGGGTCAGCGCGGCGATATAACGCTCGGCGGTGACGACGTCCCGGCGATAGGCGAAATAGAGCGAGATGAGCGAAAACATAAGAACCTCGGACAAGAATATTGCTGCGTCGCAGCATCGAGGTTCATCTGGTCCTCCCCGGCTTTTTTCGCAAATGCAAAGGCGCCAAAGCCAGTTGCACGAAACGCCATCGACCGGTTGCGCGCCTTGCAACGGCAACCGGTCGATCGCGATCAGACCCGGCCGGTGACCGGGATCAGCGCGCTGGTGATCGGCGCGGCGGCGGGCGACAGCAGGAAGGCGATCACCCCGCCCAGCGCCTCGGGCGAGACCCAGCGGCTGGCATCCGCGTCGGGCATGTCGGCGCGGTTGGCCGGCGTGTCGATGATGCTGGGCAGCACCGCATTCACCCGCACGCCCGCATCCTTCAATTCTTCGGCCAGCGCTTCGGTCAGGCGCGCGACGCCCGCCTTGGACGCGGCATAGGCGCCCATGCCGGCCGCCGCCTTTGCCGACGCTGCTGCCCCGATATTGACGATCGCGCCGCCGCCATCGCGCAGCAGCGGCAACAAGGCGCGAGTCGCGATCAGCGCGGTGCGGACATTCATGCCATAGAGCCGGTCCCAGGTGGCGACCGACCCGTCTTCCACCGTCTCCCAGCTGAAACCGCCGGCGATATTGACCAGCGCGTCGAGCCCGCCCAGCGCTTCGCCGATCTTGTCCGCTGCGCCGGCCACCGCCTGCTCGTCGGACAGGTCGATGCCGCCCAGCGCCAGGTCGACGCTATCGGCCGGCACATCGCCCAGATCGATACCCGCCACCGTCCAGCCGGCCGCGCGCAGAACCTGCACCGCCGCCCGGCCCAGCGCACCGGCCGCGCCAGTTACCGCCACCACTCCTGCCATCATCATCCCCTTTCGATAGTCTGCGTCAGATCCCGGACATGCACAGATATTTGATCTCGACATAGTCCTCGATGCCATGGCGCGATCCTTCGCGGCCCATGCCCGATTCCTTGATGCCGCCGAACGGCGCCACTTCGGTCGAAATCAGGCCGGTATTGATCCCGACCATTCCGACCTCCAGCGCCTCGCCCACGCGCCAGGCGCGCGACAGGTCGCGGGTATAGAAATAGCCCGACAGGCCGACCTCGGTGGCGTTGGCCAGCGTGACCGCTTCCTCTTCGGTATCGAACAGGAAGAGCGCGGCGAGCGGCCCGAACGTCTCCTCGTCGGCCAGCTTCATCTCCGGCGTGCAGCCGCTGATGATGGTCGGCTCGAAGAAGCTGTGGCCCAGCGCGTGGCGATGCCCGCCACTCACCAGCGTGCCGCCCTTGGTCAGCGCGTCGGCGACATGTTCCTCGACCTTCTCCACCGCCTTCTCGTCGATCAGCGGCCCCTGGGTGACGCCCGCCTCGGTGCCCGGCCCGACCTTGAGCTTCGCGACGGCGGCTTTCAGCTTTTCGGCAAAGGCCGGCGCGACGTCGCGCTGGACAAGGATGCGGTTGACGCATACGCAGGTCTGGCCGCTGTTGCGATATTTGGACGCGATCGCGCCTTCGACCGCCGCATCCAGATCGGCGTCGGCAAAGACGATGAAAGGCGCATTGCCGCCCAGTTCCATCGACAGCTTCTTCATCGTCGGCGCGCATTGCGCCATCAGCGTCTTGCCGACCTCGGTCGATCCGGTGAAGCTCAGCTTGCGTACCAGCGGGTTGCCGGTCAGTTCCGCGCCGATCACCCGCGACGATCCGGTGACGACGTTGAACACGCCCTTGGGCACGCCCGCCCGTTCGGCCAGCACGGCCAGCGCCAGCGCGGTCAGCGGCGTCTGGGTGGCGGGCTTCAGCACCATGGTGCAGCCCGCCGCCAGCGCCGGTGCCGCCTTGCGCGTGATCATCGCGGCGGGGAAATTCCACGGCGTGATCGCCGCGACCACACCGACCGGCTGCTTGATGACGACGATGCGGCTGTCGGCGCGATGGCTGGGGATGATCTCGCCATAGATGCGCTTGGCCTCTTCGCCGAACCATTCGATGAAGCTGGCGGCATAGGCGATCTCGCCCTTGGCCTCGGTCAGCGCCTTGCCCTGCTCGCGGGTCAGGATCATGGCCAGGTCATCCTGATGTTCGATCAGCAGCTCGAACCAGCGGCGCAATATGCGCGAGCGTTCGGCCGCGGTCTTCGCCTTCCAGGCCGGCAGTGCCGCCTCGGCCGCCTCGATCGCCGCGCGCGTGCCCGCCTCGTCGATCGCTGGAATTCCGGCCAGCCGCTCATCCGTCGCCGGATCGGTCACGTCGATGCTGGCGGCGCCGATCCACTGGCCGTCGACATAGCATTGTTCGCGCAGCAGGCTGGGGTCGGCAAGGGCTATGGTCATCGGATCACCTTCTTCGGCAGGATGCGGGGCAAGGGGCGCAGGGCGCACCCGTCGCTGCGTCCAACGCAGCATGGCCCCATTTCGATGCGAAGGTGGGATGCGCGGCAGGCGGCGTCAACGTGGACAGAATGTCCCCGCCCAAGGATCGACCCCGCGATGCGCGCTATTGGGGAATATGCGGCGCCCGCAGATTGACCAGCGGCCGCTGATAGGAGGGATCGCTCTTGTCCCGTGCCGGCGCGCCATTGGCATGCAGGTCCGGTATGTCGCCAAAGGGGAGCGGCAGCGTCGGCACCAGCCCGGACCATTCGATCATGTTGGTGCGCAGCACAATCTTCCACTGGTCATCGCGCCGTTCCAGCCGATCGAGATAGCGGCCCCCGGCGATCCAGTTGCTCTCGTCCCGGTTGCGGCCGACGAACAGATAATAGGTTTCGGCATGGGCGCTGTCGCCATCGATATCGATGGTCATGTTGAGCAGATTATGATGCGTCGCCACCTGCCCGCCCTCGTGCAGGGCGCTGGCCCAGGCATAGAGCGCATCGGGCGCGCCGACGAAGCTGCCCGCCGCGACGGTGGCGTCATCATGGAAGGCCGACAGGAACAGGTTGCGGTCGAACCGGTCCATGCCCCGGCTGAACCGGGTCAGACAGTCGACAATATCCTGCCGGTCGAGCAGCGCGTCGATCCGCGCCTGGCGATCCGCGTCCATCCTATGCCTCCGTCCGTGGGGCGATCGGCTGCCAGATCGGCGCGCCGCGCTCGGCCCGCAGCGACGGGATGGTCTTTCCGTCGACATCGGTGATGCCATAATCCTGTGCCAGTTCGGCGGTGATGAAGGTGCCGCCCGATCGCGCCATGATCGCCGGATCGGCCAGCAGCGCGGCGATCACCCGGCCGGGAAATTCGGGCGAGCAGCCGACCAGCGGATTGGTGACGGTCAGCGCCTTCATCGCCGGATTGGCGGCGATGTTGCGTTGCGCCCGCTCGGTCATGGTGAGCCCCTGCCACAGCGAGAGCGAGGCGACGCCATAAGGCTGCAGCTCGATCGCCATGTCGCGCGCCATGCGGTCGACCGCCGACTTGGCAGTGCCGAACACCACGCCATAGGTGTAGGTGACGCCGACATAGCCCGATATCGCCACGATCAGCCCAGAACCCTGCGGCACCATCATCTGCGCGGCATGGCGCGCAGCGACGAAGTTGGAACGGACGCCGACATCGACCATGTCCCAGTTGGACAAGGGCTTTTCCCAGAAGCTGCCCGGCACGGTCAGGTCCTCGGGGATCGCAAAGGCATTGTTGACCAGCAGGTCGAGCCGCCCCTGTTCGCGCCGCACCTGATCGAACAGCGCCGCCACCTGCGCGTCGTCGCCATGGTCGACCTGCACCGCGATGCCCCGGCCGCCGCGCGCATCGCATTGCGCCGCCGTCTCGCCGACCGTGCCCGGCAATTCATGGTCGCCCGCCTTGACCGTGCGCCCGGTGACATAGACGGTCGCCCCCTGCTCGGCGAGCGCCAGCGCCATGCCCTTGCCGATGCCCCGGCTCGCGCCGGTGACGATCGCGACCTTGCCGTCCAGCGGTTTCATGATCCTCTCCCTCAGTCGGTTTCGCGCGCGAAGAAGCGCACGCTATGATCGCCGTTCGCGCGGCCAGTGAAATGCGGCGCGCTGAACGCCATGCCCATGACGCCCTGGCTCCAGTCGGCTGAGACGCCGATATCCTGCACCCAGTCGTAGAGCATGGTGCGCCGCGCGATCCGCCACTGGCCCTCGCGCCGCGCGAAAAGGTCGAGATAGCGGCCGCCGATCATGACGTCGCGCTGCGCATCGCCCATGTCGATACGATGATAGGATTGGACCTGCGTTTCGACCCGCGCCGTGTCGCCCGCCAGGTCGATGACGCTCTGCCCCAGCAGATGCTGGGTGCAGAAGATCGCGTCGGCGCCGGGCACCACCCAGGCAAGATAGGCATCGAAATCGCCGGCGAACACGCCATAATCGGTGCTGCCGTCGGGCCAGCAGCAGGCCCGGATCAGATCAGCGTCGCGCCGGTCCTCGCCGCGCGCCAGCCGGGCAAGGCAATCGCGGATCGCCTCCTTGTCCAGCATCGCCTGCACCTGCGTCGCGGCACTCTCCATCCGGCCCTCTCCTTCCCGCCCGTCGCGGCGGGCTGTCTGTCCATGGGCCGGTCATAGGCGCGCGCCATGGCGCGTCGCTTGACCAATTCGGACAGGAGGGAAGCGGGCGTCCTCAGCCGCGCGGGGCGAGCCCCGCGATCAGCAGGTCGACCTGCGCCGCCGCGATCGCCTCGGCGCTCATCGCGCCGGCAGGATCGCGCCAACGCGCCGACCAGTTGAGTGCGCCGGCCAGGGTGAAGGCGGCCAGCTTCACGTCGACCGGAGCGATCGACCCGTCCGCCACCGCATCGGCGATCAGCCCACGCATGGCCAGGTCGATGTCGCGCTTGCGCGACCGGAACAGGATCGCCCCTTCGGCCGACAAGCATTCGTCGCCCGTCCGCACCACGCAGGCGCCGAAATCATCCATGATC
Source organism: Sphingobium sp. IP1 (assembly GCF_002708645.1). Taxonomy (NCBI): domain Bacteria; kingdom Pseudomonadati; phylum Pseudomonadota; class Alphaproteobacteria; order Sphingomonadales; family Sphingobiaceae; genus Sphingobium; species Sphingobium sp. IP1. The sequence goes on along the minus strand of NZ_NOIW01000013.1, from coordinate 31,780 downwards.
ACCGCGCCATAGCGACGCAGGAAATAGCCGAGCCGGGCCAGGCCATTGCCTTCCCCCGCGCGGGCCTCATCGGCCGCCGCGCGCAGCATCTCCAGGCCGCGGGTGACGCATTCGATCAGCACCTGCTCCTTGTTGCCCAGATAATGATAGATGGTCGGCTTGCTGATCCCCAGGCTCGCGGCGACATCGTCCAGCGAGGTCGCATGGAAACCGCGCGCGTTGAACATGCGCACCGCCGCGCGCAGCACCGCCTCGCGCTTTTCCTCCCGCTCGCGCGCCTTCTCCTCCCGCGTGCGGAAGGGAGACGGGATCGCCACTGCGCTTTTCGCCGACACTCGCTGTTCCTCCATGCCGCCTGTTGACAAGAAATCGCAACAGGCGCAACCTACTCATGAGTATAGGAGAGACGCAAGGGTTTATGCTGACCGAAATCCAGAGCGCGATTCGCGACACCGTCCGGGATTTCGCCCAGGCGACGATCCGCCCGCATTCGGCCCGGTTCGAGGCGGAGGGCGGCTATCCCCGTTCGCTGTTCGAGGAGATGGCCGGCCTTGGCCTCTGGGGCATGACCGCGCCCGAAGCCTATGGCGGCGCGGAGGCGGACTCCGTTTCCTATGCCCTCGCGCTGATGGAACTGGCCGCCGCCGACGGCGCGCTCTCCACCATCGTCTCGATCCAGAATTCGATCCTCGTCTCCGGCCTGCTCAAGGATGGCAGCGAGGCGCAGAAGGCCCGCTTCCTGCCCGACCTGATCGGCGGCCGCACCATCGGCGCCTTCGCCCTCACCGAAAGCGACGCCGGCTCCGACGCATCGGCCGTGCGCACCCGCGCGGTCAAGGTCGATGGCGGCTGGCGCATCACCGGCGCCAAGCAGTTCATCACCTCCGGCAAGATTGGCGGGCTGGTGATGATCATCGCCGTCACCGATCCCGACGCCGGCAAGAAGGGCCTGTCCGCCTTCATCGTGCCGACCGACCGCCCCGGCTATGCGGTCGACAAGGTCGAACACAAGATGGGCCAGGGCGCGTCGGACACCTGCGCGCTGCGGTTCGAGGATATGTTCGTCGAGGATGATCTGCTGATCGGCCAGCCGGGCCAGGGCTATCGCATCGCTTTGGCCAATCTGGAGACCGGCCGCATCGGCATCGCCGCCCAGTGCGTCGGCATGGCCCAGGCCGCGCTGGAGATCGCCATCGCTTACGCCAAGGACCGCAAGAGCTTCGGCAAGGCGATCATCGAGCATCAGGCGGTCGGCTTCCGCCTTGCCGACCTCGCCACCCGGCTGGAGGCCGCGCGCCAGCTCGTCCTGTCCGCCGCCGCGATGAAGGACAGCGGCCAGCCAGCCCTGACCCAGGCGTCGATGGCCAAGCTGTTCGCCTCCGAAGCGGCCGAGGCGGTGGTATCCGGCGCGATGCAGACGCTGGGTGGCTATGGCTATCTTGAAGAATTTGGAATCGCGAAAATCTACCGCGATGTCCGCGTGTGCCAGATTTACGAGGGCACGTCGGACATCCAGCGCATGGTCATTGCGCGCAGTCTTTGAAGGAGAATTAGGATGCAGGACGATCCGGTAGTCATTGCGAGCTATGCCCGCACCCCCATGGGCGGGTTCCAGGGCGCGCTCTCGGCGGTCAAGGCCACCGATCTTGGCGCGACGGCGGTCAAGGCCGCGGTCGAGCGGGCCGGCGTCGCCACTGACGCCATCGATCGTATCTATATGGGCTGCGTCCTGCCCGCCGGCCTTGGCCAGGCGCCCGCGCGCCAGGCGGCGCTGGGCGCAGGCCTCGGCCTCAATACCGAGGCGACGACCGTCAACAAGATGTGCGGGTCGGGCATGCAGGCGGCGATCATGGCGCATGAGGCACTGGCGTCCGGCGCGGCCGATATCGTCATCGCCGGCGGCATGGAGAGCATGACCAACGCCCCCTATGCCCTGCCCAAGCATCGCAGCGGCGCCCGCATCGGCCATGACCGCATCATCGACACGATGATGATGGACGGGCTGGAGGATGCCTATGAACCCGGCAAGGCGATGGGCGTCTTCGCCGAAGAGGCCGTGCGCGACTATCAGTTCACCCGCACCGACCAGGATGATTATGCCATCCGCTCGCTCGACCGCGCCAATGCGGCGATCGGCAGCGGCGCCTTCGTCCGCGAGATCACGCCGGTCACCGTATCGGGCCGGGGCGGCGACACCGTCATCGATACCGACGAACAGCCCGGCAAGGCCCGACCGGAAAAGATCCCCGGCCTCAAGCCCGCCTTCGTCAAGGATGGCACCATCACCGCCGCCAATGCCTCGTCCATTTCGGATGGCGCCGCCGCGCTGGTGATGACCCGCCAGAGCGTCGCGGAAAAGCAGGGCCTGACGATCGTCGCGAAGGTCGTCGCCACCGCCGCCCATGCCCATGAGCCCGCCAAGTTCACCACCGCGCCGGTGCCCGCGATGCGCAAGCTGCTAGCCAAGGCCGGCTGGTCGGTCGAGGATGTCGATCTGTTCGAGGTCAACGAAGCCTTTGCCGTGGTCGCGATGATCGCCGCCAAGGAACTGGGCATCCCGGCCGACAAGCTCAACGTCAATGGCGGCGCCACCGCGCTCGGCCATCCGATCGGCGCATCGGGCGCGCGCATCGTCGCCACATTGCTGGGCGCGCTGGAAACCCGCGGCCTCAAGCGCGGCGTCGCCAGCCTCTGCATCGGCGGCGGCGAAGCCACCGCCATGGCCGTCGAACTCGTATAATTCTGCCGGGAGAGGACAGATAATGGATATCAAGGGACTGGCCGCCATCGTCACCGGTGGCGCCTCCGGCCTCGGCCGTGCCACCGCCACCATGCTCGCGGCGCAGGGCGCCAAGGTCGCGATCTTCGACCTCAATGAGGACGCCGGCAAGGCGGTCGCCGCCGAAATCGGCGGGCTTTATGTCGGCGTCAATGTTGCCGACGATGCCAGCGTCACCGCCGGGCTCGACACGGCGGAAGCCGCCCATGGCACCGCCCGCATCCTGGTCAATTGCGCCGGCATCGCCCCGGCCGTGAAGACGGTGGGCAAGGAAAATGTGCCTCATCCGCTCGACACGTTCAGCAAGACGATCACCGTCAACCTGATCGGCACCTTCAACATGATCTCCAAATTCGCCGCCCGCGCGGCCGCGGCCGAGGAGATGGACGGCGAGCGGGGCGTCATCGTCAACACCGCCTCGGTCGCGGCCTATGACGGCCAGATCGGCCAGGCCGCCTATTCCGCGTCGAAGGGCGGCGTGGTCGGCATGACCCTGCCGATCGCCCGTGATCTCGCCCAGCACAAGATCCGCGTCATGACGATCGCGCCGGGCATCTTCCTGACGCCGATGCTGGAGGCCTTCCCCCAGCATGTGCAGGATGCGCTAGGCGCGCAGGTGCCCCACCCCAGCCGCCTCGGCAAGCCGGCCGAATATGCCCAGCTGGTCGAATCGATCGTCCGCAACCCGATGCTGAATGGCGAGGTGATCCGCCTCGACGGCGCCATCCGCATGGCGCCGCGCTGATGAACGGGTCGGGCAGCGGCGTGACGCTGGCGATCGCCGACGGCATCGCCCGGATCATGCTCGACCGGCCAGCCGTCGGCAATGCGATCGACCTGCCCCTCGCCCGCATGGCCAAGCCGCTGGTGACGCTGGTCAATGGTCCCGCTGCCGGCGCGGGCTTCAGCCTGGCCATCCTCGGCGATGTCGTTCTGTCGGCCCGCTCGGCCCATTATACCGCCGCCTATGGCGCGATCGGCCTCACCGCCGATGGCGGGCTCAGCTGGCTGTTGCCGCGCCTGGTCGGCCTGCGCCGCGCGCAGGAAATCATCCTCACCAACCGCCGCATCAAAAGCGAAGAGGCCGAAGCGATCGGCCTTGTCACCCGGCTGGTCGATGATGAGGCGCTGGAGGCGGAAGGGCTGGCGCTCGCCGCCCGCCTCGCCGATGCGCCGACGGCAGCATACGGCGCCGCCCGCACCCTGCTGCATGACAGTTTCGACACCGGCTTCGAGACCCAGCTCGACCGTGAACTCCGATCGATGGCGGTCGCCGGCGCCGGTGAGGCGCAGGAAGGGCTTGCCGCCCTGCTCGCCAAGCGTCCCCCCAATTTCAGAGGAGCCTGATCCATGGCCGAGGCCTATATTGTCGATGCCGTCCGCACCGCCGGCGGCCGCGCCCGCAAGGGCGGGCTGATCGACGTCCATCCCGCCGATCTGGGCGCCACCATTCTCAACGCGCTGGTCGACCGCACCGGCATCGATCCCGCCGCCATCGAGGATGTGATCGTCGGCTGCGTCAGCCAGGCGGGCGAACAGAGCTTCGCCTTCGGCCGTAACCTCGTCCTCGCCTCCAAGCTGCCCGACAGCGTGCCGGCCGTGACGATCGACCGGCAATGCGGCTCCTCGCAGCAGGCGCTGCATTTCGCGGCGCAGGCGATCCTGTCCGGCACCCAGGATCTGGTGATAGCGGCGGGCGCCGAAAGCATGACCCGCGTGCCGATGGGCTCCAACTTCCAGCTCCACGCCGCCGCCGGCCTGGGCGATGGTCCCTGGCCCAAGAGCATCCAGAAACGTTATGGCGTCGCCGAGTTCAGCCAGTTCCATGGCGCCCAGGCGATCGCCAACAAATATGGCTTCACCCGCGAGGATATGGACGCCTATGCGCTGGCCAGCCATGCCAAGGCGGCGGCCGCGATCGACAGCGGCGCCTTCAAGGCGGAGATCGTCCCCGTCCTGACCCCCGAAGGGATTTTCGACACCGACGACGGCGTGCGCCGCGGCGGCACGATGGAGGCGATGGCCAGCGTCAAGACGCTGGAGGAAGGCGGCACCATCACCGCCGCCAATGCCAGCCAGATGACCGACGGCGCGTCGGGCGTGCTGGTGGCGAGCGAAGCGGCGATCAAGCGCTTCGGTCTCACGCCGCTTGCCCGCATCATCAACCTGACCGTCACGGCGGGCGATCCGGTCATCATGCTGGAGGAGCCGATCCCCGCCACCCGCAAGGCGTTCGAACGCTCGGGCCTGAAACTCGACGATATCGACCTGTTCGAGGTGAACGAGGCCTTCGCCTCCATCCCCATGGCCTGGCTCAAGGCGATCGGCGCCGATCCGGCCAGGCTCAACGTCCATGGCGGCGCGATCGCGCTCGGCCATCCGCTCGGCGCATCGGGCACCAAGCTGATGAGCACGCTCGTTCATGCGCTCAAGGCGCGGGGCAAGCGCTATGGCCTGCAAACCATGTGCGAAGGCGGCGGCATCGCCAATGTGACGATCGTGGAGGCACTGTGATGGCTTTGAAGACGCGTTTCACCGAATTGTGCGGCATCGAGCATCCGATCGTGCAGGGCGGCATGATGTGGGTCGGCCGCGCCGAACTGGCCGCCGCCGTCTCCAATGCCGGGGGGCTGGGCATCCTGACCGCCCTCACCCAGCCGACGCCCGACGACCTGCGCCGCGAGATCGACCGCTGCCGGACGATGACCGACAAGCCGTTTGGCGTGAACCTCACCATCCTGCCCTCGGTCAATCCGCCGCCCTATGCGGAATATCGCCAGGCGATCATCGACAGCGGCGTCAAGATCGTCGAGACCGCCGGCCACAAGCCGCAGGAACATGTCGATGATTTCAAGGCGCATGGCATCATCGTCGTCCATAAATGCACTGCCGTCCGCCATGCCCTCTCGGCCGAGCGGATGGGCGTCGACGCCATCTCGATCGACGGCTTTGAATGCGCCGGCCATCCGGGCGAGGACGATATTCCCGGTCTCATCCTGATCCCGGCGGCGGCCGACAAGCTCAGCATCCCGATGATCGCCAGCGGCGGCTTTGGTGACGGGCGCGGCCTCGCCGCCGCGCTGGCGCTGGGTGCCGAGGGCATCAACATGGGCACCCGCTTCTGCGCCACGGTCGAAGCGCCGATCCACCAGAATGTGAAGCAGTTCCTGGTCGACAATGACGAACGCGGCACCAACCTCATCTTCCGCAAGTTCAAGAATACCGGGCGCGTCGCCAAGAACAGCGTGTCGGACGAGGTGGTCGAAATCTCGCTACGCGAAGGATCGGTCTTCCCCGACATCCAGCCGCTCGTGTCAGGCGCCAAGGGCCGGATCGCGCTCGAAACCGGCGATCTCGACGCCGGCCTGATCTGGGCCGGCCAGATTCAGGGCCTGATCCACGACATCCCGACCTGTCAGGACCTCATCACCCGCATCGTCGAGGACGCCACCGCGATTATCCAACGCCGCCTCGCCGGCCTCGTCACGCCGGAACTCGCGCCGGTAGGCTGACCTATTCCTGCGCCAGCAGCAGCGCCGCATAAGGCGGCAATGCCATCCCCGGCGCCGCATCGCCGATCGCCGCGATGATCGCGCCGCGCCCTTCCACTTCCTGCGGCCAGGGCGCGAGGGTCGGCGACAGGTTGAAGATGCAGGTCAGCGCCTGATCCTCTGCCACCCGGCGGAAGGCCAGGCACTGGTCGTCGGCGCGCATGATATCCAGGCGCCCATGGCGCATCGCCGGATTGGCCTTGCGCAGCGCGATCATCGCGCGGGTGAAGTGCAGCAGCGACGCGGGGTCGCCCTCCTGCGCTGCCACCGCCCGCGCGACATTCTCCGCACCCAATGGCAGCCAGGGCTCGCCATCGGTGAAACCGGCTTCCGCCGCATCGACCGACCAGGGTAGCGGCGTGCGTGCGCCGTCGCGCGACAGGGTCAGCGGCCAGTTGGCGATCGCCTCGGGATCCTGCAACTTCTCGAACGGGATATCGACCTGGGTGATGCCCAGTTCCTCGCCCTGATAGAGGATGACATTGCCGCGCAGCGCCATCAGCAGCAGCATCTTGAGCCGGGCGAAGGCGGGCTGATCCTCCGGCGCGCACCAGCGCGACAGGGCGCGCGGCGCATCATGATTCTCGAACGCCCAGCTCGGCCAGCTCATGCCCGGTTCGTCCGGCCAGCGCGCCAGCGTATCGGCGATCAGGCCGGGGGTCAGCGCCGGGGCATAGAGGAAGTTGAAGCCATAGGCGCTGTTGAGATGACCCTCCCCAGCCGTATAGGCCTTCATCTCCTGCTCGGCGAGGTCGCCGCCCACCTCCGCCACGGTGAAGATCGCGCCATAGCGATCGGTGAGGTCGCGGATGCGCGCGACGAAATCGACCACGCCGGGATGCGACTGGCTGTAGCGGCGAATCTGATAGTCGAACGGCCGGGTGCGCGGCCCTTCCCCCTCGGGCGCGGGCGGATTGTCGCGCAATTCCGGGTCGTGCATCGCATGGTTGAGCGCATCGAGGCGAAAGCCATCGACGCCCCGGTCCAGCCAGAATTGCATCGCGCCCAGCAGCGCATCCTGCACCGCAACATTATGGACGTTGAGCTGCGGCTGGCTGGTCAGGAACTGGTGCATATAATATTGCCGCCGCCGCGCGTCCCAGGTCCAGGCCGGGCAGCCGAACACCGACTGCCAGTTGTTGGGTGGGGTGCCGTCCGCCCTGGGGTCGGCCCAGACGAACCAGTCCGCCTTGTCATTGTCCCGGTCCTGCCGGCTCTGCGCGAACCAGGGATGCAGGTCGGAACTATGGGCATAGACCTGGTCGATCGTGACCCTGATCCCCAGTTCATGCGCGCGCGCCACCAGCGCATCGAAATCGGCGAGCGTGCCGAAGATCGGGTCCACCCCGCAATAATCGGCGATATCATAGCCGAAATCGCGCATCGGCGAGGGGAAGAAGGGCGAAATCCAGATCGCGTCCACGCCCAGCCGCGCGACATGCTCCAGCCGCGCGGTGATGCCCGGCAGGTCGCCAATGCCATCGCCGTTCGAATCCTGAAAGCTGCGGGGATAGATTTGATAGAGGACCGCACCCTTCCACCAGGGCCGATCGCCTGCATCACGACTGTCGGGAGCCATTTGCGCCACCCCATGTCCCAAGCCTGCGGCGCATCCTGCCGCAGCGCCAGTCTACACGGCGGCGCGCGCAGGTGAAGAACTATGTTGCGGCTGCGAAGGGTTCAGGGCGTATGTCGGGATCGCGTCACGCTGGAGATCAGCTGGTTGATGACGCACTCATCCTGCGCGGCGGATGCACAGATACCGCACAGCCAGTCCAGACACCGAGCCAGAAATGCCATGGCCCTCTCCTTCTTCTTTATGCGCGCAGAATAACAGGATTCGCGGGCATGGAAAAGCGGGAGAAGAGGGCAGATCGGCGCCTATTGGTCGGCGCCGATCACCCGGTAGAGCAGGATGCGATTCTGCGCCGCCGCCAGCTGTGTCGCGATCGCCGATTGCTGCGCGCTGTAGAGCGACCGCTGGCTGGTCAGCGAATTGAGGAAGGTGTCGATGCCCGCCCGATAGCGCTGGTCCGCCAGCGCATAATAACGCTGGTTCGCCGTCACCAGCGCCTGCTGTGCCGCCTGCTGCCGGTCGATCGTGCCGGCCCGCGCCAGCCCGTCAGATACTTCCTGGAAGGCGGTCTGGATCGCCTTCTCATATTGCGCGACATAGAGGTCGCGCTGCGCCTTGCTATAGTCCAGATTGCCGCGCGCCGCCCCGCCAAAGATCGGCATGCTGGCCGATGGCGCCGCCGACCAGGCAAATCCGCCATCGCTGAACAGCGAGGACAGGGCAGAGCTGGCCACGCCGATCGCCGTGGTCAGGCTGATCTTGGGGAACATCGCCGCCCGCGCCGCGCCGATATCGGCATTGGCGGCTTTGAGCTGATGCTCCGCCTGCAACACATCGGGTCGCTGCAACAGCACGTCGGAGGAGAGGCCGGCAGGCACCTTCGCGGTCGATTGCAACAGGCTGTCGAGCGATTGCGGCAGCAACGCATCCTCGACCGGCGCACCGACCAGCAGTTCCAGCGCGTTGCGATCCTGCGCCACTTGGGTGACATTCGCCTCGATGTCGGAGCGCGCCTGCTCCACCGTGGTTTCGGCCTGATGCACGTCCAGCTTGCCGGCCAGACCCGATGTGTTGAGCGTCTGCGTCAGTTTCAGGCTGCGCTCCGCGCTCGCCAGCGTCTGGCGCGACAGCGCCAGCAATTCCTGGTCCGCCGCCATCGTCACATAGGCGTTCGCGGTCTCCGCGATCAGGGTGATGCGGGTCGACCGCATGCCTTCCTGCGTCGCCAGATAGGATTCCAGCGCCGACCGGGTCAGATTCTTGACCCGGCCGAACAGATCGATCTCGAACGCGCTGAAACCGACATCGGCGCTATAGCTGTTCTGCCGATTGTCATTCTGGCGACTGAAGCTCGCCGCCGCGTCACCCGTGATCGTCGGCAGCTGCGCCGCCCGCTCGACCTTATATTGCGCCCGCGCCGACTGGACATTAGCCAGCGCCACGCGCAGGTCGCGATTATTGGCCAGCGCCCGCTCGATCACGGTCTTGAGCCGCGTATCACCGATCAGCGCGGTCCAGGGCAGGCCCGCAGGCTCGGCGCTGGCCGGGGCATAGGCCTCACCCGTGGGGAAGGCCGGCGCCACCGGCGTTTGCGGCCGGACATATTTGGGCGCCATGTCGCACCCGGCCAGCACCAGCGCCGACAGCGGCATCATCATCCATGCAGCGCGGGTCATGCGGGCACTCCGTCCACGGGCGGTTCCTGGGCCGGCGGCTCGCCTCCCGGCTTCTTCTTGTCCATGCCGAACAGGCGGGCGATCGAGACGAAGAAGAGCGGGACGTAAAAGATCGCCAGCACCGTCGCCGTCACCATGCCGCCGACCACCGCCGTGCCGATCGCCACGCGGCTTTGTGCGCCGGCCCCGGTAGCGATGGCGAGCGGAATGACGCCCGCGATGAAGGCCAGGCTGGTCATCAGGATCGGACGGAAGCGCAGCCGCGCCGCCTCCAGCGCCGCTTCCAATGCATTGCGGCCATTGCGATGCGCCAGTTCGGCAAACTCGACGATCAGGATCGCATTCTTCGCCGCCAGGCCCATGGTGGTCAGCAGGCCGACCTGGAAGAAGATATTATTCTCCAGCCCGCGCAGCGTTACCGCCAGCACCGCACCGATCAGGCCGAGCGGAATGACCAGCAGCACCGACAGCGGGATCGACCAGCTTTCATAAAGGGCAGCGAGGCAGAGGAAGACCACCAGCACCGACAGGCCATACAGCAGGGGCGCCTGTCCGCCGGACAATTGCTCCTGATAGCTGAGGCCGCTCCAGGCATAGCTGGTGCCGGCCGGCAGCTGCTTCTGCAGCGCCACCATCCGGTCCATCGCATCGCCCGAGCTGGCGCCCGGCGCCGACTGGCCCTGGATCTCGAAGGAGGACAGGCCGTTGAAGCGCTGCACGCTGCTCGGCCCCATCACCCAGTGGCTGGTGGCAAAGGCGGAGAAGGGCACCATCTCGCCGGTCGTGCTCGACCGCACCATCCAGTTGTCGAGATCGCTCGGCAAGGCGCGATAGGGGGCGTCGGCCTGCATATAGACGCGCTTCACCCGGCCGCGATCGACGAAGTCGTTGACATAGGTGCTGCCCCAGGCGGAGCTGAGCACATCGTCGACATTGGCCTGGGTCAGGCCCAGCACGGTCAGCTTCTCGGTATCGATGTCGATCTTGAGCTGCGGCGTGTCCTCCAGCGAGGCTGCACGCACGCCGGCCAGCACCGGATCCTGCTGCGCGGACGCGATCAGTTGGTTGCGCAGCTCCAGGAAGCGCTCGCGGCTGAGGCCGCCGCTGTTCAGCAGTTCGAAGGTGAAGCCGTTGGACTGGCCCAGGCCGCGGATTGCCGGCGGGGTCATCGCCAGCACCTTGGCATCGCGGATCGCGCCCAGCTGCTTGGTCGCCCGATTGGCGATCGTGCCGGCCTCGTTCGTCTTGCCCTTGCGGTCGTCCCATGGTGCCAGGTTGATGAAGCCCTGGCCGACATTCTCGCCCTGCCCCTGGAAACTGAAGCCGGTCATGATGAAGGCGAAGGCGACATTGTCCTTCTCGTCATTGAGGAAATAGCTCTGCACCTGGTCGATCGCCGCATTGGTGCGGCTCGACTTGGCGCCGGACGGCAGCGTGACCTGCACCATCACCTGGCCCTGATCCTCGACCGGCAGGAAGCTGGTGGGCAGGCGCATGAACAGCACGACCAATATACCCAGCACCACCACATAGAGGCCCCAGAAGATACCCCGCTTGCCGATCACGCCCTGGGTGCGGCGGACATAGCCATTGGTCAGCCGCTCGAACCAGCGGTTGAACTTGCCGAACCAGCCCTTCTCGCGATGCGCCTTGTCGATCGGCTTCAGGATGGTGGCGCACAGGGCCGGCGACAGGATCAATGCGACCACGACCGACAACAGCATCGACGACACGATCGTGATCGAGAATTGGCGATAGATGACGCCGGTCGATCCGCCGAAGAAGGCCATGGGCAGCAGCACCGCCGACAGCACCAGTGCGATGCCGACCAGCGCGCTGCCAATCTCCATCATAGACTTGATCGTGGCGTCGCGGGGCGACAGCCCCTCTTCCTCCATGATGCGCTCGACATTCTCCACCACGACGATCGCGTCGTCGACCAGCAGGCCGATCGACAGCACCATGCCGAACAGGGTCAGCGTGTTGATCGAATAGCCGAACAGGGCAAGGATGCCGAACGTGCCGAGCAGCACGACCGGCACCGCGATCGCGGGCACCAGCGTCGCGCGCCAGCTCTGCAGGAAGACGAACATCACGATCACGACCAGCACGACCGCCTCGATCAGCGTCTGCACGACTTCCTCGACCGACAGCTTGATGAAGGGCGTGGTGTCGCGCGGATAGACGATCTTGTAGCCGTGCGGCAGGTTGCCGCCCAGTTCGGCGACGCGCGCCTTCACCAGCTCGGCGGTCTTGAGCGCGTCGGCGCCCGGCGCCAGCTGCAACGCCATCCCCGATGCCGGATGGCCGTTGAGGCGCGCGCTGGTGGTATAGCTTTCATTGCCCAGCTCGACGCGGGCGACGTCGGACAGGTGGACGACCGACCCGTCGCTCTGCGTCTTCACCACGATATTGCGGAACTGGTCCGGCGTTTCCAGGCGCGCACGCGCCGTGACGGTGGCGTTGATCTGCTGGTTGGCCGGTGCCGGATCGGCACCGATCTGGCCGGCCGACACTTCGATATTCTGCGCCTTGATCGCCGTTTCGACGTCCGACGGCATCAGCTTGACCGCGGCCAGCTTATAGGGGTCCAGCCAGATGCGCATCGCATATTGCGACCCGAAGATCTGGGTCGCGCCGATGCCGTCGATACGGGCGATCGAATCCTGGAAATTATTGACCAGATAGTCGGCAATGTCCGCCTGGGTGGCATTGTCGGTCTCGTCATAGAGACCCACCAGCATCAGGAAGTCGGTCTGCTGCTTGGTGACCGACAGGCCCTGCTGCTGCACGGCGCTGGGCAGGCGGCTCAGCGCCTGCTGCACCCGGTTCTGCACCTGCACCTGCGCGGTGTCGGGGTCCGTGCCCTTCTGGAAGGTGACGGTGATGCGCGACTGCCCCGTCGACGTCGACGAGGAGGAGAAATACATGAGCCCGTCGATGCCGGTCAGCTGCTGCTCGATGACCTGGGTGACGCTGGTCTCGACCGTTTCGGCCGACGCGCCCGGATAGGTGGCGCTGATGCCCACGCCCGGCGGCGCGATGTCAGGATATTGGGCGACTGGCAGCGACAGCATGCCGCCCAGGCCCGCCAGCATGATGCCGATGGCGATGACCCAGGCAAAGATCGGCCGGTCGATGAAAAAGCGGCTCAGCACCGGGCCTCTCCTACTTCTTCGCCGCGACGGCGACGGGCTTTACCTTGTCGTCGGGCTGGACCTTGTCGGTGCCCTCGACGATCAGCCGGTCGCCGGCCTTCAGGCCTGCGGTGATCAGCCATTTGTCGCCGATCGCCTGCGCGGCGGTGACGGTGCGGCGCTCGACCTTGTTGTCCTTGGTCACGACCAGCGCGGTCGCATTGCCCTTGGCGTCGCGGGCGATGCCCTGCTGCGGCGCCAGGATCGCGCCGGGCACGACCGACTGGGGCGCCACGACGCGCACGAACATGCCGGGCAGCAACATGCCGTCAGGATTGGGGAAGCGTGCGCGCAGCGTCACCGTGCCGCTGTCGACATCGACGATCGGCTCGGCAAATTCGATCCGCCCTTCCAGCGGATATTCGGTGCCGTCGTCCAGCTTCAGCCGGATCGTCGCGCTGGCCGGCAGCGTCTTGCCCGCCGCCAGCGATCGCCGCAGCTGCAGCAGCTGGCTGCTCGACTGGGTGACGTCGACATAGATGGGGTCAAGCTGCTGGATCGTCGTCAGCGGATCGGTCTGGCTGGCGGTCACCAGCGCGCCGGGGGTGAAGAGGGTCCGGCCGATCCGGCCGCTGATCGGCGCGCGCACCTGGGTGAAGGTCAGGTTCACATTGGCGGTGTCGAGCGAGGCGCGCGCCTGGCCCACGGCGGCCGCTGCCTGGCGCGCCGTCGCGATCACATCGTCGCGGTCCTGCGCGCTCACCGCCTCGGTATCGCCAAGGCCGCGATAGCGCTGCGCCTTGGCCTGCGCTGCCACCGCCGTCGCCTGCGCGCTCACCAGCGCCGCCTGCGCCTCGTCGCGCGACGCGCGATAGAGCCGTTCGTCAATCTGGTAGAGCGGCTGGCCGGCCGTCACCATCGATCCTTCGGTGAACAGCCTTTTCTGGATCACGCCGGTGATCTGCGGCCGGACTTCCGACTGCATGGTCGACACGGTGCGCGCCGGCAATTCGGACGAGACGGTCACATTCTGTGCCGCCAGCGTCACCACGCCCACTTCCACAGGCCCTTTCTTTGGCGCCTTTTCCTGTCCGCAAGCGGTGATCAGGATGCATAATGCGATCGGTGCGACCCGGAGGCTCCGGAGCTCTGCGAAAATGGGCATGGCTTCACATCGTTACCGCCGGCAGGCAGCGCCGACGATCGCCTGATCGCGATTTGGGCGGTATCCTGCTAGACCAAGTTGATATCCTGACGCATCATCATGTCGCGTGACATCCGAACGCGTATCGCTTTGTATCGCCCTGTATCATCCCCGGTAGAGGCACAGACTTTTGCAATATCCGCCGCTAGAAGCGCAACATGGCTGACCTGTCCGATCCCCGCCGCAACAGCGTCATCGTCGTCGACGATGATGCCGATATTCGCGGTCTGATCGTCGATCAGCTGCGGCAGGAAAATTACGACCTGCTTTCTGCATCGAACCTGGCCGAACTGCGCCAGGCCCTGCGCGACCAGCCGGTCGACCTGATCGTCCTCGATCTCAACCTGCCCGATGGCGACGGCCTGTCGCTGTGCCGCGAGCTGCGCGCCGAAGGATCGGGCATTCAGATCATCATGGTGACGGCGCGTGGCAGCGCGATCGACCGGGTGCTGGGGCTGGAACTGGGCGCCGACGATTATCTGACCAAGCCGTTCGAGCCGCGCGAGCTGCTGGTGCGCATCCGCAACCTGCTGCGCCGCCCCCGCGTCGAGGTCCCGGCACCAGCCGACCAGTCCCGCTATGCCGTCTTCGGTCCCTGGCGGCTCGATCTGCTGCAACGCCGGCTGATCGCCCCGGACGACCGGCTGGTGATGCTGTCCTCGGCCGAATTCCGCCTGCTCTCCCGCTTCATCGAGGAACCCAATGTCGTGCTGGCGCGTGAGACGTTGCTGCCCGAACGGCGCGCCACCGCCGCCTTCGACCGCACCATCGACCTGCAGGTCAGCCGCCTGCGACAGAAGCTGGCCGGCGCCACCGGCGGCGCCGACCTGATCCTGACCGTCCGTGGCGAAGGCTATGTCCTCGCCAGCCCGGTGCGCTACGAATGATCGGCCAGCCGGTGCAGCGCGTGCGGGATTTCTTCCGCTCGATGGCGGGGCATATCTTCGTGCTGCTGACCGTCGGCATCTCGCTCTCGGCCATCCTGGCGCTCGCCGTGTCGGAACAGGGCCGCCGCCATGATTTCGAGCGCGTCCGCCGCCAGCGCGTGCTGGCCAGCGCCTTCGACGTCGCCGACCGGCTGCGCCGCGATCCGGTGCGCGTCCAGCAGATGCTGGAAAATCATGGCATTGTCGGCGCTTCCATCGCCCCTGACGGCATCTCGATCAACGAGCCCGATCCCGATCTCGAAGCCGCGCTCGCCCGGCGTTTCGGCCCCCGCGCCCAGCCGGAGGCGGGGCAGGTGCCCTTCGGCCTCTGTTTTCCGGACAAGGATGCCGGGCGCAGCCGGGCTGCCGGCCTGATCGATGCGCCCCGGCCCGATTGCTGGATCGTGCGCATGACCGACGCGACCGGCCAGCGCCGCGGCATGGCGCTCACCTTCCCGCGCCTCGCCCGGCCGCCCAGTTCGCTGTTCAGCCCGGCCTATCTGGTCGTTATCCTGCTGTCGGCCGCCGGCCTCTCGATCCTGATCGGCCGGATCGCCGCCAAGCCGCTGCGCCGCCTGTCGCAGGCCGCCGAAGCCTTTTCCGTGTCGCGCGACCCGGAGGAAATTCCCGAGCGCGGGCCGGAGGAGGTGCGCGCCGCCCTCTCCACCTTCAACCTGATGCAGCGCCGCGTCCGCGCCGGCTTCACCGAACGGACCCAGCTGCTGGCGGCGATCAGCCATGATCTCCAGACCCCGCTCACCCGGCTGCGGCTGCGGCTGGAACTGGTCGAGAATGAGGAACTGCGCGCCCGCCTGCTGCAGGATCATGAGGCGATGCAGCGGCTGGTGCGCGAAGGGCTGGACCTTGCCGCCAGCACCGAGACGCATGAGGATTGGTCGGTGATCGACCTCGACTCCCTGCTCGCCAGCATGGCCGAGGATGCGCAGGAACTGGGAGCGCCCGTCCAGTTCGCCGCCGGCTGCGGCGCATCGGTCCGGGTCAAACCCAATGCGCTGACCCGCTGTATGAGCAATCTGGTCGACAATGCCGTCAAATATGGCGGATGCGCAAAGATCAGCTGCCTGCGCACGCCCGGCCATGTCACGATCGAGATACGCGACCATGGCCCCGGCATCCCGCCGCAGGATCTGGACCAGATGTTCGAACCCTTCACCCGCGGCGCCAGCAGCCAGCCGGGCGGCCGCCACGGCACCGGCATCGGCCTCACCATCGCGCGGTCGCTGGGCCTCAGCTTTGGTGCGATCGTCGCGCTGCGCAATGCGCCCGATGGCGGGCTGATCGCCAGTATCGAGATGAAGGCGGCCTAAACCGCGCCGACGACCATCAGCGCCAATGCCAGCAGCAGCCCGCCGCGCGCCAGCCGGGGGCCATAGGTCAGCGCCAGCAGCACCGCCCCCGCCATCAGCGGCAGCAGCCCGCACCAGGTGACGATGCCGATCCCGTCCGCACCGGCCAGGATCGCGCCGAGCAGCGACAGGGCAATCGCGCTCCAGCCGAGCAGCGGCAGATGCCGGGCCAGCCCATGGCGCTGCCAGGGGCCGAGCAGCGCCGGTCCATGCCGCGTCATCGCCGCCGCCAATGCGAAGAAACCGATATAGAGCAGCCCCGCGACGATCATGCCGGCTGCTCCCGCATTCGCCGACGCGCCGGAGTCGGCGCATTGCGCCGCCGCACCTGCCGACGCACGATCAGCGCCAGCGCGGCCGCCATGGCCAGGAACAGAAGATTGCCGGCCAGCAGGATCGGCTCGGTCGACCAGACCGGCCCAAGCATCGCCGCCAACGCGCAGGCAAAGGCCAGCAGCCCCATCATCAGCGGCCAGCCGATGGCCGGACGCAGCGTCAGCCCGGCCAGCACGGCCGCCGCCGCCGTCCACAAGGCCACGGACACTTCCGCTTCGGGTCGCCCCGCCATGCCGATCGGCAACAGGCGATTGGCGATGAAATAGGCCACCGCGCCCAGCGGCACGCCGATGATCACGCCGACATTCAGCCGTTCGAGGATGCGATTGCCGATCGAGAGCGGCTGGCGCTCGCGTCGCTTGGCGATCCA
Source organism: Sphingobium sp. IP1 (assembly GCF_002708645.1). NCBI lineage: Bacteria > Pseudomonadati > Pseudomonadota > Alphaproteobacteria > Sphingomonadales > Sphingobiaceae > Sphingobium > Sphingobium sp. IP1. Next base: position 14,858 of record NZ_NOIW01000013.1, on the reverse strand, counting down.
CAGCACCATGCCGGTCGAGATCGCCAGTGTCAGCATCGCCCCGCCCAGCACATAGAGCCAGCGCGTCGCCATCGGCGCGAAGCGCGCCATGTGCAGCCCATAGATGACCTGATAGGTCCGCATCGCCGGCCGCCGCTCGACCCAGCTTTTGAGCAGCCGGCCCGTGGTCCCGTCAAAACTCGCCTGCCCCCGCATATAGCCGATCGTGTCGGCATCGGACTGGTAGACGGTGACGACCGATGCCGCGTCGCCGGGATTGAAGACATAGACGCGGCCGACATGGCCGCCGCCAAATGCGCGCTCGGCCGCCGTCAGCATCGGTGCGATCGGCGCCAGCGACGCGGGCTTTCCGGCCGTCGGACGGGTCACCGAACCCGGTGCCAGCGCCTCATACATCTCCATTACCTTGCCACCATAGCCGGCACTGATCGGCCAGGGCATGTTGAGCGACGCCAGCGTCAGCAGCCCGGTGAAGGTGATCATCAGGTGGAAGGGCATGGCCAGCACGCCCGTCGCATTATGCCCGTCGAGCCAGGACCGCTGGCCCTTGGCCGGGCGGAAGGTGAAGAAGTCCTTGAAGATGCGCTTGTGCGCGATGATGCCGGTGACCAGCGCCACCAGCATGACCATCGCCGCCAGCGAGGCGAGCAGCCGGCCCCAGGGATAGGGAATTTCCAGCTCGAAATGGAGGCGGTAGAAGAATTCGCCGCCCAGCGTCTCGCGCGCGACCGGCGCGCCGGTCACCGGATCGAGCGCGCGATACAGATAGTCGCTGCCCTGGTCATAGGATGCCTCGACCGTATTGGCCCGGCCGTCAGGCGCGGTCAGATACCAGCCTGTGGAACCGGGCGCATGTTTCGACAGCCAGCCTGTCGCCGCGACGATCGCGCTCTTGCTGTCCGCTTGCGCCGTCACCTCGGGTCGCATCCAGCGGCCGATCTCCGGCTTGAAGACGCTGAGCGTCCCGGCCAGGCACATGACGAACAGCACATAGCCCAGCAGCAGCCCGGTCCAGCCGTGCAGCCAGGCCATCGCCTGCCGCACGCCATCCCGCACCATCGCCGATGCCCCGCTCATGCAAAGCCTCCGCTGGTCCAGACCAGTCCCGCCAGCCCGGCGGACAGCAACACAACGCCGCCCAGAGCGACCCAGGGTCCGCGCGCCAGAAAGGCCCACACGCTGACTGCGGGGGCGAACAGATAGGAGAACATGGTCGCCACCGTCACCGCCTCCAGCCGGCCCATCGGCAGGGTGCGGGCCAGCAGCATCGCCGCCAGCGCCGCAACCGCATAGGCGCCCACCGTGCCCGCAAGCGTGCGCAGCGCGACATTGCCGCGATAACGCCAGCCGCTACGGGCACGCACAGCGGCCGCCTTCGTCAATAGTCGACGCTCAGCGTGAACACCGCCGTGCGCGGCGCCGCGTAGAAGGCCTGGCCCCACATCAGGCTGCCCAGATATTTGGTGTTGGTGACATTCTTCACGTTCACGCTCGCCCGCAGATGATCGACCACCCGGATACCCGCCATCAGGTCGAGCACGGCATAGCTCTTCTGCTTAACGACCACATCGCCCATGTAAACATCGCCGTCATAGACATCGGTCAGCGTCGTCTTGATCGCGTTCTGCCAGCGCATCTGCGCGCCCAGCTTCAGGTCGTTGAGCTGCGGCACCTGATAGGTGGTGGCCAGTTTCAACGACTTGGTCGGCAGCCAGGTGCGGGTGTCGTTGCCCTCGTCATCCTCGATATCATATTGGGTATAGCCGCCGCTCAGCGTCCACTGGTCGGTGATCTTGCCTGCCACTTCCAGTTCGAAACCGGTCGAGGTGGTATCGACGCCGGCATAATAGCTGCCGCCGGCCTTGCCCGGACCATTTTCGTCGAAGGTGCCGGCATAGTCGGCCAGCCCCTTCTGCTTGGCGCGGAACACGGTGGCGGTGGCATAGAGGCGATCGCCGAACCAGCTGCTCTTGATGCCGCCCTCGATGCTGGTGCCCTTGGCCGGGTCCAACTTGCGATTATTCGCGTCGACTTCCGCCTGCGGGTTATAGATGTCGGTATAGCTGGCATAAAGGGTGACGTTGGGCGTCACGTCATAGAGCAGGCCGAGATAGGGGCTGATCTTGTGGTCGTCGCGCGCCTGGTCGGTGCCATAGGAATAGCCGGACGACTTGATCCACATCGCGCTGGCGCCGACCACGCCCTTCAGCTGGTCGGTGAAGTTGAGATGCGCCGCACCATAGAGGCGGGTCAGTTCGTCGCTATATTTGGCGGCCAGATATTCGCCCGGATAATCCGGCTCGGTCACCTGCGCGCTGCCCCAGTCATAGACCGACGGATAGACCAGCGCCGTGTCCTCGGCGAAATTCTCCCACTCCTTGGCATTCGACTTGGCATAGGACAGGCCCAGCACCAGCTTGTGCTCGCGGCCGAACAGGCTGAACGGGCCGGTGGCGCTGAAATCGCCCAGATATTGCTTATAGTCGGACGGGTAGATGCCCGACATGCCATAGACGCCCTCGCCCGTCTCCTTGTCGGGATAGCCATAGGCATAAAGCAGCTTCGCATTCTCCTGGAAGCGCTTGTAGGTGAACATGCCGCTCAGCGTCCATTGGCCCATGGTATAGACCAGTTCGCCAAAGCTATTCTGGTCCTTGGTGTTCCAATAGGTCCAGTCGGCCGACGTGGTTGCCGAACGCGCATGGTCGATCCGCGTGCCGTCGGTGAAGACCAGCGGCATCGCGCCCCACAGCACGCCGTCGGCGTCATTTTCCTGGCGCGTATAACCGACCGTCGCCTTGAGATCGGGCGTCACCTGCCAGGCGACAATCGCGCCAAAAACGTCGCGATTGATATGGTTATAGTCCAGATGGGTGTCGCGATCCTCATGGGCATAGATGAAGCGCGCCGACACCGTATCGGTCACCGGGACATTGATGTCGCCTTCCACGCGCCACAGGTCGCGCGAACCGACCTGGGCCGTGCCCTTGGCCTGGAACTCGTCGAGCGGCCGCTTGCGGACATAGTTGATCGTCGCCGACGGGTTGCCGATGCCGGTCATGATCGCATTGGCGCCGCGCACCGCCTCGACATTCTCGAACAGGGCGGTGTCGAGGTCGCCGAACTGGATGCCCCAGGCCAGCGGCAGGCCGACGCCATCGACCTGGAAATTGGACACGTCGAAACCGCGCGAGTTGAAATAGGTGCGGTCCGTCTCGACGCGCTCGACATTGATGCCGATCGTCTGGTCGAGCAGGTCGTTGACGTTGGTGATCGCGAAATCCTCGATCCGTTCGCGATTGATGATCGTCACCGACTGCGGCGTCTCGCGCACCGACAGCGACAGCGCGGTGGCGGAACTGGACGGCTGGTTGGCCGCGGTCACGACGATCCGCGACGCGTCCTCTGCGGCATTGTCCGCTTCTGCCGCGTGAGCGGCATGCGGCATCACGACAAGGGCAAAGCTGCTGCTCAACAGGAGGTGGCGCAAGGACAGACGCATTTTGATTTCCCCGATGGCTCTCTATCTGCGCCGCGCGTTAGGCATGTCCAGAATGCGAGTCAAACGCATTAGCATTGCATGCGCGCTACAATCACGCCACGAAGATGAAATTTTGTTCATGTCTGGAACGAAGCTGGTCGGTTTCTCCTTTGTAAACCGGCACCTGCCCGTGCCTCCTGCCCAGGGAGTATCCGATCATGACAAACGCACCGCCCCGCCGATCGATCGCCGCCCTGATATTGGGCATCGTCTTCGGCCTTATCGGGCTGGTGCTGACCGGCGGCGGCGCCTGGCTGCTGATCTCGGGCGGCTCGCCTTATTATCTGGTCACCGGCATCGCCCTGATCGTCGCGGGCGTGCTGCTGGCACGCGGGCGCAAGGCGGGCGGCTGGCTCTACATTGTCATCTTCGCTGTCACTTTGCTCTGGGCCTATTGGGAAGTGGGCCTTGATCCCTGGGCACTGGTGCCGCGCGTCGTCGCCCCGCTGGTCCTCCTGATCGCGCTGCAACTCGTCTGGCCGACGCTCGACCGCAGCGCCGGTCGCTGGCGCCGTGCATGGGTCGGGGTGGCTGTCACTTTCGCTGTCGCGATCGGCTTTTTCTGGAGCATCGCCGGCAACTTCATCCCGCCGGTGCTGCAGGGTCTGCCCGACGCCCGCTATGCCATGGCCGATCCCTCGATCGGCACCACCGGCGCCGACTGGCCGGCCTATGGCGGCACCAACAGCGCCCGGCGCTACTCGCCGCTCGCCCAGATCACGCCGGCCAATGTGGGTAACCTCAAGCGCGCCTGGCTGATCCACACCGGCGACCTGCCGGCCTCGGCCCAGATCCGCAACACCTATGGCGCGGAAAACACGCCGCTCAAGATCGGCGACACCCTCTATGTCTGCACGCCCAAGAGCATGGTGATCGCGCTCGATCCCGCCACCGGCAAGCAGAAATGGCGCTTCGATCCCAAGGTGTCGGACGAGGCCATTCCCTATACCGCGGCCTGTCGCGGGGTCAGCTATTATGCCGTGCCCGGCGCCGCGGCCGACACGCCCTGCGCCCAGCGCATCATCCTCGGCACGCTCGACGCGCGGATCATGGCATTGGATGCCCGCACCGGCCAGCAATGTCGCGACTTCGGCAGCAATGGCCAGGTTCGCATCACCGACGGTATGGGAAGCGTGCCTCCGGGCTATGTCTCCATCACCTCGCCGCCGACCATCGTGCGCGGCGTGATAGTCACCGGCCATCAGGTGCTGGACGGGCAGGATCGCTGGGCGCCGTCCGGCGTGATCCAGGCCTATGACGCGGTCACCGGCAAGATGCGCTGGGCCTGGGACATGATGCACCCGGAACGCAGCGGCCCGCCACCCGCCGGCCAGACCTATGCCCGCGGCACGCCGAACATGTGGACGATCGCCTCGGGCGACGAGCAGCTTGGCCTCGTCTATCTGCCGATGGGCAACAGCGCCGCCGATTATTACAGCAGCCTGCGCCGGCCGGAGGAAAATCGCTACGCCACCTCGCTGGTCGCGATCGACGTGATGACCGGCAAGCCGCGATGGAATTTCCAGGCGGTGCGCAAGGATGTGTGGGACTATGATTTCGGCGCCCAGGCGACCCTGATCGATTTCCCGACGGCGCGCGGTCCGGTGCCGGCGATGCTGCTGCCCAGCAAGCAGGGTGACATCTATGTGCTCGATCGCCGTACCGGCCGGCCGCTGACCCCGATCGGTGATATCAAGGCACCACAGATCGGCGTGGAGCCGGAGCAGCGCGCCGCGACCCAGCGCATCTCGCTCTACCATACGCTGCGCAAGCCCGACCTCACCGAAAAGGACATGTGGGGCATGTCGCCGATCGACCAGATGATCTGCCGCATCCAGTTCCGCCGGGCGAGCTACAAGGGCTTCTTCACGCCGCCCGAAGCCGACAGACGCTCGATCGAATATCCCGGCTACAATGGCGGCACGGACTGGGGTGGCATCGCCGTCGATCCGGCGCGCGGGGTGATCGTCGCCAATTATAACGACATGCCCAACTATGTCCGGCTGGTGCCCCGCAAGGAAGCCAACAAGAAGGGCTGGGCACCGCGCGACCAGGCGCGTGGCGAGATTGGCGGGGCGGAGGGGGCTGGCGATCCGCAGGCGCACACTCCCTATGCGATCGACGTCAATGCCGGCTGGCGCCTGCCCTTCACCGGCCTGCTCTGCAAGCAGCCCCCCTATGGCGGCATCCGCGCGATCGATATCGCCACCGGCAAGACCATCTGGGATCGTCCCTTCGGCACCGCGCGCACCAACGGGCCGTTCGGCATCCCCTCCATGCTGCCGCTGACGATCGGCACGCCCAATAATGGCGGGTCGGTGGTGACGGCGGGCGGACTGATCTTCGTCGCCGCCGCGACTGACAATCTGATCCGCGCGATCGACCTCAAGACCGGCAAGACGCTGTGGCAGGACGTGCTGCCCGCCGGTGGTCAGGCGACGCCGATGACCTACAGCCAGAATGGCAAGCAATATCTGGTCATCATGGCCGGTGGTCATCATTTCATGCAGACGCCAGTGGGTGATGCACTGATCGCCTATGCCCTGAACTGAGGTGCTTCCTGCCGCCCCTTGCCTTACCAGGCGAGGGCGGCGGTCAGCATCAGCGCCTGCGCCTGATCCTCCGGCCGCGCCGCGCCGGAGGCATCAACGCGCATCAGCCTGCTGCTCGCCAGTTGGTCGGGATCGGTCAGGTGCAGGCCAACCCGCATCGGTCGACGCCCGGTCAACGCATAATCGATGCCGGCCTCCAGCCGCAGGCCACCATCATCCTGCATCAGCGCCGGCGCGCTGCTCTGCGCGGCAGCGATCCGGCAGCGCCATGGGCCCTGCGCCCACAGTCCTTCCAGCATCAGTTGCTGCTCCTGCACATTGCCGCCCCGGTCCTGGCGCAACTGCGCCATATGGTATCGCGCCGACAGGCTGAGCGCGGACGTCAGCCGATGCTCCGCCCGCATCGCCAGCCCCCGCACATGCGCCGACCCGCGATTGACCGGCAGATAGCCGTCCTCGACGAAGGCCAGCCGGTCTTCGACCTCGCCGTCAAAGGCATCGACCGCCAATGTCAGGTCCGGTGCCACCATCCAGTCGCTGCCCAGCCGCATGCGGCTGTCGCGTTCCGGCTGCAGACCGGCCTGCAACGTGCGGAACGCCTCCCGTGTCAGCCCCAGCGCACCCGACAGGCCGACCCCGGCATAGGCCTCTATCGTTTCGCGATAGTCCGCGCGCAGGGTGACGCCGGGCGCGGCGTCATAGGCCAGCCGCCCCGTCGGCAAGAACAGGTCGCGGCTCTTGATTGCGTCGCTGCCATAGAGCGCCGTCACATTGGCCCCGCGATTGTTGAGCTTGGCGCCCTGCCAGCCCAGTTCGGCCTGCAAGCCGTCCGCCAGTGGCAGGCTGCCATGGGCGTCGACCAGCATCAGACTGCTGCGCGGCTGGGCATCACCAGACAGGTCGGTAGGCAGGGGTACCGTACCGATCCGACGAGCCGGCAGCGCCACCATACGGTTACGCTTGCGCTGGACGGCGATGCCGATCGCCGCCGGCTCGGCCAGCGATGGCGCCAGCTCGACCGCATAGATGCGCGCGGGATGGGTGACGCCGGCCAGCGGCGCGGGCAGCAGGGAAAACCGCAAGGGCCGTTTCAGCACAAAGCCGCCATGGTCGGAGTTAATCGTCTGCGCCAATGCCGGGACCGCGAACGCCAGGGCTGCCAGCGGCACCAACATCCAGCGGATCATCGTCATGACGCCACCTGCGCCAACTGGACAGCGGCCCCGGCGCGACGTTCCGGTTCATAGGCGATCATGTAACCGAAATGGTCGGACAGCGGCGCGCCCTCCACCTCCGTACCAAAGGGCACGGCCGCGTGGATGGCCCGCATCGGCCGACCACGATTGTCGCGCGCGAACAGCCAGTCCTTGCCCCGCGCGCTCGCCTGTTCGAGATCCCGGTGCGTGCCGGCATCGGATGGCAGGCTGTCCGCCAAAGCCCGCCGCGCGCCGCCCAGATGCGCCGCGACAAAGCCCATGCCCGCGCGCGCCCAATGGGCGAAGAAGCCCTGGATGCGGTTGCGATCACCGCCGATATTGAGGTCGCCGCCCAGGATCATCGACTGTCCGGCCGGCACATGGGCACGCACGAAATCGGCCAGCAACCCGGCCTGCCTGTCGAACGCATGTTGCGACCGGGCGATCGCCACGCCTGCCGCCTTGCGCGCGTTGAGATGGGTGTTGACGATGCTGATGGGCCGGTCGAAGCCCGGCACCGCCAGATGAGCGATCAGCACGCCCTTGTTCGCCAGGCAATCGAAGCCGGCGCAGGCGAAATCGGGAAAGGCCATGCGGTCGACGCCGGTGATCGGATAATCGGACAGGATCAGCAGCCCGCTGTTCAACTGCTTGGGCGCCGTCTCGCCCCGGTCCCAGCGCGCCGCCTGCACATAGGCGCGGTCATCCGGTCCCGCGGCAATCGCCGTGCGCAACCCGCTGTCCGGGCCGATAGCGACATGGGCATAGCCCGCACGGCGCGCCAGTTGTCCGGCCTGCGGCGAAAAGGCTTCCTGCAGCAGGACGATATGCGGCTGGCGCCCGGCCCGGCGCAGCGCCGCCAGCCGATCGGCGATGCGGCCCAGTGCCTCGTCCCGACCAAGGGCGATAGGCCAGGGCAGGCCCATCACATTATAGGTCATCACCGACAGCGGCCTATCCGGCTGCAGCGCGGTCACCGCCAGCCCGGCAGTATCGCTCCGCCGGCTTTCGCCCTGCGATCCCGTGGCGGCCAACACCGCCAGGCTCGCGACCAATATCGCACGCAAAGGCTTCGCCATCCCTCATTCCCCTGCCTCCTCCCTAGCGGGCACATGAGTCATGCCGATGTCGATCGCGCGGCAATGGGGTTAAATTTTGAAGGCGGCACCCGTCATCCGACCGACGCCGGACTGTCATCTTCGCCGTCAGCTTGCGGCCGGCCGGCTCCTGCTGATAGGGGGAACTCCAACCCGCCCAGACGGCAATGAAGAGGATCCCATGGCCTATTTCCGGCGGCTTGATGCCCGCCATTTCACCCCGACGGAACTGGTCGGCGGCGCCTGGAACGTGACGGAACAGCATGTTGCCCCCGCGATCGGCCTGCTGGCCCATGCGATCGAGGTGGACGCCAAGGCGCGCCGGCCCGATCCACTGCAACTGGGGCGCCTGTCCTATGATATCCTGGGCACCATCCCGCTCGATACGGTCGAGATCGACGTCACCGTCATCCGTCCCGGCCGCACCATCGAACTGGTCGAAGCGCGGCTCAGCCATGGCGGTCGGCCGGCAATCCTGCTGCGCGCCTGGCTGGCCCAGGCCTATGACACAAGCGCGATCGCCGGTGGCGGCTTTGCTGCTATTGCCGGCCCGGAAACCATGGCACCCTGGGACGGCACCGGCGAATGGCCCGGCGGCTTCATCGCCAGCATCGATGCTCGCCGCCAGTCTATCGCGCCGGGCCGCGCCATTGGCTGGATCCGCACGCCCCATGCGCTGATCGAGGATGAGGCGGTATCGACGCTCGCCCGCGCCATGGGGCTGGTCGATACCGCCAATGGCCTGGCACCCCTGGTGTCGACCGCCGATGCCGCCTTTCCCAATCTCGACCTCACCGCCCATATCTTCCGCGCGCCGGTCGGCGAATGGCTGGGCTGCGACGTCACCGTTTCCTTCGGCGCCGATGGCATCGGCCTTACCCACAGCATCCTTCACGACCGGGACGGCGCGATCGGGACCGTCTCGCAATGGCTGACGATCCGCCCGCGCTGATCAGCCGGCGAACAATCCCGCTTCGAATGCGGCGCGATCCAGTTGCTCCCGGAAATCGGGGTGGGCGATGGCGATCAGGGCTTTGGCCCGTTCGCCCACCGATTTGCCCTTGAGGTCGGCCAGGCCATATTCGGTGACGATCAGATGCGTATCCATGCGCGGCGTCGTCACCGGCCCGTCCAGACGCGGGGTGATGCGCGATATCGTGCCCTTGGCCGCGGTCGAATGGCAGGCGATGATCGATCGGCCGCCGCGCGAGGCATAGGCGCCGCGCACGAAATCCACCTGTCCGCCGGTGCCGCTGAACTGTCGCCCGTTGACGAATTCGGAATTGCAGGCGCCATGGAAATCGACCTGCAGCGTGGCGTTCACCGACACCATATTGTCGTTGCGCGCGATCAGGAACGGGTTGTTCACATAATCGACCGGATGCGCCTCGACCGCCGGATTGTCGTGCAGGAAATCATACAGCGCCTGGTCGCCAAGCGCGAAGGTATAGATCGCCTTGCCGGCATGGATCTGCTTGCGGCTATTGTCGACCACACCCGACTGCATCAGCCCGGCCAGGCCCGTGGTCATCATCTCGGTATGGATGCCCAGATGCCGATGGTTAGCGAGACCCGCGCACACCGCCTCCGGCAGCGCGCCAATCCCCATCTGCAGGCAGTCGCCATCGCGGATCAGCCCGGCGACGGTGGCGCCGATCGCGTCGTCGACCGCCGTGCGGGTGATGGCCGGCAGCGTCGGTAATGCGACGTCATGCTCGACCAGCGCCGTCACCGCCGACAGGGGGATCATGCAATCGCCCCGCACATAGGGCATATGCGCATTCACCTCCAGGATGATCCGGGTGCCGGGCTTGCGCGCCACCGCCAGCGCATAGTCGACATCGGTTCCCAGGCTGAAATTGCCGTCCGCATCCATCGGCGCGACCGTCGCGATCAGCGTGTCGACGCCGACATGCTCGACCATGGCGCGCGGCACCTGGCTGAAATGGCAGGGCAGGAAATCGACCATCGGCAGATGCGCGTCGCCATGCTGGCGATCCAGCATCCGTTCGACACCGCCATGGAACAGGCTCATCGGCGTGATCCGGTCGCGCAGCGCGAAGTCGAACAGGCTGGCCCCGGCGATCCCGGTGCAGAGCATATAATAGATACGCAGATCAGCGACAGAAGCGGACCGGACGCGTTCGGCAAGGGCGGCGAGCAAGGCGGGCGGCTGGCCCGTCCCCAACGCCATGCAGATCTTTGCGCCCGACGGGATCAGCGCCGCCGCCTCCTGCGCCGAACGCCGTATCCGCTGATATAATGCCTGGTCGCCCTTTGGGGTCATGGATCGCCTCTCTCCTGTGGTCGATCCCTAACTTATAGCGGCCGGCGCGCGTTTCACCACGCAGCAAAAGGACCAAGGGCGGGTCCGATTGCCCGGCCCGCCCTTGCCTTCTCCCCCCTCAGGAGACGCGTCAACCCATGGTCGGGATGACGAAGCTCTGATCCAGCACCGCGCCGCCGCTCGGCCAGCGCTGGGTGACGGTCTTGACCCGCGTGTAGAAACGCACGCCGTCCATGCCATATTGGTTCATGTCACCGAAGCCCGAGCGCTTCCAGCCGCCGAAGCTGTGATAGCTGACCGGCACCGGGATCGGCACGTTGATCCCGACCATGCCGACCTCGACATTGGCGCAGAAGCGGCGCGCGAAATCGCCATTGCGGGTGAAGAGCGCGACGCCGTTGCCATATTGATGCCTGGTCGGATAGCCGATCGCTTCCTCGAATGTTTCGGCACGAACCATCTGCAGGACGGGACCGAAAATCTCTTCCTGATAGCTTTTCATCTGCGGTGTCACGCGGTCGAGCAGGGTTGGGGCAAGGAAGAAGCCATCTTCATAGCCCTGTAGCGCGAAGCCGCGACCGTCGATCACCAGTTCGGAGCCTTCATCGACCGCCATCTGGATATAATTCTCGATCCGCGCCTTGTGCGCGGCGCTCACCACCGGGCCATAATGAGCGTCGGGATCGCTCGGCACGCCGACGCGCAGCCCGGCGATACCCGCCTCCAGCTTGGCACGCAGCGCCACGGCGGTCTGCTCGCCCACCGGCACCACTACCGGCAGCGCCATGCAGCGCTCACCCGCCGAACCATAGGCCGCGCCGAGAATGTCGGCGACCGCCTGATCCAGATCGGCGTCGGGCATGACGATGCCGTGATTCTTGGCGCCGCCCATGCACTGCATCCGCTTGCCGTTCGAAGCGCCCCGGCCATAGACATATTGGGCGATGTCGGACGAGCCGACGAAGCTGACCGCCTTGATCGCGGGATGATCGAGGATCGCGTCCACCACCTGCTTGTCGCCATGGACGACGTTCAGGACGCCGGCCGGCAAGCCCGCTTCCATCGCCAGTTCGGCAAGGCGCACCGGCACCGAGGGATTGCGCTCGCTGGGCTTCAGAATGAAGGCATTGCCGCAGGCGATTGCCGGGGCGAACATCCACATCGGGATCATCGCCGGGAAGTTGAACGGGGTGATGCCCGCCGCGATGCCGATCGGCTGACGCAGCGAATAGACGTCGATGCCCGGACCTGCCCCCTCAGTATATTCGCCCTTGAGCAGATGCGGGATGCCACAGGCAAATTCGACCACATCCAGGCCGCGCTGGATATCGCCCTTGGCATCGGAATGAACCTTGCCATGCTCGACCGACAGCAATTCGGCCAGCTCGTCCATATGCTGTTCGATCAGCGCCTTGAGGTTGAACATCACGCGGGCGCGGCGCTGCGGGTTCATCGCGGCCCAGGCGGGTTGCGCGGCCTGCGCATTGGCGACCGCTTCATCCAGTTCGCTGGGCGCCGACAGGCGGACCTGCGCCTGCACCTGGCCGGTGGCGGGGTTGAAGATGTCGCCCAGGCGCGTCGACGCCGATGCGCGATGCTGCCCCCCGATGAAATTGTCGACTATGCGCATGCTGCCCTCTCGAAACGGATCGGGTCGGCCATAAAGGAGGATCGGAAGGGTCGGAACCGGCTCGCCGATTTGATCGCGGGGACGTTGGATCGGCGCCGCGCTTGCCCGGTCGGCGCTTCTTTCGCATGGCTCGTCCATCGACAGCGGAGCGAGCATGGCCGGGACAGGAGCAGGACGGCGGATCACCGCCGCAGGATGGGACATACGCTGGGACGCCGATCAGGCAGCGCAGGCTTATGCCGATGGCTGGTGGCGATCGGACACCGCCGCCGATGCGCTGGCGCATGCAGCGCGCGATACGCCCGATCGCATCCTGCTGATCGACGGTGATCATTGCCTGACCGCCGCCGGCCTGCACGATCAGGCGCAGCGGCTGGCGCAGGCCTTGCTGGCGCGCGTCCCGGTCGGCAGCGTCATATCCTTCATGCTGCCCAACTGGCAGGAGGCGGCGGTCATCTACATGGGCGCGACCCTGGCCGGCATGGTCGCCAACCCGATCCTGCCGTCGCTGCGCGACCATGACCTGCGCTTTATCCTGGCAGATGTGGACAGCCGGATGATCTTCGTGCCGGAACGCTTTCGCGGCCATGATTATGGCGCGATGCTGGAACGGGTGGCGGCGGAGATGGAAAACCCGCCGGAGATCGTCATCGTTCGGGCGGAAGATGGCAAGGTTTGCGCCTATGACGCCCTGTTGGCTTCGGCCCCGGCCGGCCGGCCCCTGCCCGCGCTGGATGCCGACGAAGTGCGCATGGTGATGTACACCAGCGGCACCACCGGCCGGCCCAAGGGGGTGATGCACAGCCATAATTCGATCAATGCGCTGATCCGCCAGATCGGCCGCCACTGGCTGGTCGAGCCGGGCGACCGTTTCCTGGTGCCATCGCCGATCAGCCATATTGGCGGGTCGATCTATGCGTTCGAGACGCCGCTGCTGCTGGGCGCAACGGCGATCCTGATGGAACAGTGGAACCCGGACGATGCGGTGCGGATCATGGCCGAGGCCGATTGCACCCATATGGCCGGGGCCACCCCCTTCCTGCAGCATCTGCTGGCGGCGGCGCGCGCGGCGGAGACGCGACTGCCCGCGCTCAAATTGTTCATCTGTGGCGGGGCGTCGGTGCCGCCGGCGCTGATCCGCGAAGCCGCCGGCTATTTCGAGCAGGCGGTGGTCAGCCGCGTCTATGGATCGACCGAATTGCCGGTCACGACCGTCGGCGTGATCGACCGGGCCGATGTCGCCCATGCCGCCGAGACCGACGGCCGCCCCGGCATCGCCACCGTCCGCATCGCGGAGGATGGCGAGATTCGCGCGCGCGGGCCACAGATGATGGTCGGCTATATCCACAAGGCGGATGAGGCCGCGAGCTTCGATCCGGACGGCTATTATCGCAGCGGCGACCAGGGCGCCTGGATCGATGGCGACCATCTCGTGGTGACCGGCCGGATCAAGGATCTGATCATCCGCAATGGCGAGAATATCGCACCCAAGGAGATCGAGGATCTGCTGGTCGGCCATGACGCCATTGCCGAGATCGCGATCGTCGGCGTCCCCGACCCGCGCACCGGCGAACGGGCGGTGGCGGTGATCGTGCCGCGGCCCGGCGCCGCGCCCGACGTCGCCGCGCTGGCCGCGCATCTGGCCGGCCATGGCGTCGCCCGCTTCAAATATCCCGAGGCGGTGGCGCTGTGGGACGCCCTGCCCAAGAATGACGCCGGCAAGGTGCTGAAGCAGCAGATCCGCGCCCGGCTGGTGGAAGAGGCCGCACCGGCGGCGTCGTAGGACAATTGGTCCGCTGGCCGCGCGCGCGCCGATCGGGCATGGGCGCGCCATGTTGCGTCCCGCCTCCGCCGCCCTGTTGCTGACCCTGAGCCTGATCGGCTGTGCCGACGATCGCCGCGCCGAGCGGTTGAAGGCGGCCGGCCCCAATCCGACGCTGGAAAAGCTGATGACGGTGGCCGATGCCAAGGCCGGCGCCCGCCTGTTCGGCACCTGCGCCGCCTGCCACACCAGCAGCGCCGGCGGCCCCGATACGGGCGGACCCAATCTGCACGGCATTTACGGTCAGCCGATCGGCCAGCACAGCGCCCGGTTCGGCTATACCGCCGCGTTGCGCGCCAAGGGCGGCGATTGGGACGACAAGGCGCTCGACGCCTGGATCGCCAATCCGCAGCGCTTCGTGCCCGGCACCAAGATGCAGTTCAGCGGTATCCCCGACCCGCTCGCGCGCGCCGACCTGATCGCCTATCTGCGCAGCCTGTCGGACTAGCCGGCCCCGCCAAAGATACGAATTTTTTGGGGTAGCTGGCGCACCGGGGGCTTCGTACATCTGGCGCCATGACCAGCGGGATGACAGACGGCCTTTGGGCGCTGACCGAGAAGGAAAAGCAGACGCTGCGCCTGATGGTCCGGGGCCATGACGCGAAATCGATCGCGCGCAGCCTGGACCTGTCGGTCCATACCATCAACGAACGGCTGCGCGACGCGCGGCGCAAGATGGCGGTGTCGAGCAGCCGCGAGGCCGCCCGGCTGTTGCTGGAAGCCGAAGGCGCGC
>NZ_NOIW01000129.1:0-12824 GCF_002708645.1 Sphingobium sp. IP1 | reverse complement strand
TCCCTCGACGGTGACCATCGACGGCTGACATGCACCATCGTTGATCCTCCCCTGCCAGGGGAGGGGGACCGGCAAAGCCGGTGGAGGGGTGTCCCGCTCTCGATGGAGCGCTGCCCCTCCGCCTGACCCGCGATCATTGCCCTTCCCCCGCGGGAAAGGGCGCCTGGGTCTCAGCCCCTCGGCTCGATCCGCAACTGCGCCCGGTCGCGCACGCCACCCTGCTGCGGCGGGCAGGCCATGTAGCGAAATTTGCGGTCCATGCAGATCCACACTTCGCTCAGCGCGCCGTCGCGGTTGACGTTCAGGCGGATGCCATCGGCGACCATGCCCTTGTTTTCTGCCGCGAACGCCTTGGCGAAATCCTGCGCCGACAGGGTCGGCCGCGCGGCCAGCGCCGCCATGTCGGGATAGCGCAGCGCCTGATAGAGCTTGCGCGACAGGGCGAAGAATTTGGTCGGCGTGGTTGGCATGCAGGTGCCATGCTTGACCCACTCATGCTGGATCAGCTGCACCGACGGCGTCGAACAGAGATGCTCGCGGATCACCTTGCGCGGCAGCGGTGCGGCCGGCTTGCAATATTGCGGCCATTCCTTGCCATAGCCGTCGGGCCACAGGCCATGCAGGGTGAAACCGAAATCATTGCCCGACCCGCACTGGAAGGCATCGCGGGCGCCGCCGCGCGACGTCTTGCAATATTGCGGGCTCCAGCTGACCGCCAGCGTGTAATAGCCGATCGGCAGCACCCGCTTGGGCTCGTCGGCGCTCGGCCCTTCCACCTGCGGGCGGGCGATGATCTCGGGCAGGCGGCACTGATTGGCCTGGGCATGGGCGATGCCGGGCAGCAGCAGGGCGATCAGGGGCAGCAGATATTTACGCATGGGAAAAATCCAGTCCGATGTCGGCGGCAGGGGCAGATTGGGTGAGGCGGCCGACGCTGATATAGGTAACGCCGGTCTCCGCCTTGGCGCGGATCGTATCCAGCGTGACGCCGCCCGATGCTTCGGTCGGCACCCGTCCACCGACCAGGGTGACGGCGCCGCGCAGCGTGGCTGCATCCATATTGTCGAGCAGCAGATGCGTCGCCCCGGCGGCTAGCGCCGGCTCGATCTGGTCGACCCGGTCGACCTCGACGATGATCTGGGCGATGCCGGCGGCGACCGCACGGCGCGCCGCTTCCTCGACCGATCCGGCGACCGCGACATGATTGTCCTTGATCATCG
This sequence comes from Sphingobium sp. IP1, assembly GCF_002708645.1. Taxonomy (NCBI): domain Bacteria; kingdom Pseudomonadati; phylum Pseudomonadota; class Alphaproteobacteria; order Sphingomonadales; family Sphingobiaceae; genus Sphingobium; species Sphingobium sp. IP1. Next base: position 11,604 of record NZ_NOIW01000129.1, on the reverse strand, counting down.
CCGCATCCCACAGGCCCATGCGATGATTGGTCGCGCCGCCCATGCGGGTGGCATATTTCTCCAGCCGGCGCAGGCCCGGAATGGTCTTGCGCGTATCGAGCAAAGTCGCGCCCGTGCCCAGGATCGCGTCGACATAGGCGCGCGTCATGGTGGCGATGCCGGTCAGATGCTGCACCGTGTTGAGCGCCGACCGCTCCGCCGTCAGCAGCGCGCGGGCCTTGCCCCGGATGCGCATGATGTCGGTCCCCGCCGCCACCCGGTCGCCATCCTGGTGCAGCAGTTCGATCTCGACATCGGGATCAAGCGCGCGGAAGAAGGCCACCGCGATCGGCAGGCCGGCCAGCGTCACCGCGTCGCGGCTGTCCATCACCCCGTCGAAGATCGCATCGGCCGGGATCACCGCCTCGCTGGTGACATCGCGGCCATCCGGCCCCAGATCCTCGGCCAGCGTGGCCGCGACAAAGGCGTCGAGGTCGAACCCTTCCAGCGTGAAAGCCCCGCTCACTTCTTCTTCTCCACCAGTTCGCGGGTCAGGAAGGCGTGCAGCAGCGCCGCGCGCACCGCATCCTCGGCATGGTCGGCGCCGACCGAATGGCCGCCCTCGCGATATTCATGATAATAGACCGTGCTGCCGGTCGCCTTCAGCTTCGCCGCCATCTTGCGCGCATGGCCCGGATGGACCCGGTCATCCTTGGTCGACAGGTAGAAGAAGGCGGGCGGATACTGCACCCCGGTCTTCACATTCTGATAGGGCGACCATTTGGACATGAACGCCCAGTCCGATGGCACATCGGGATCGCCATATTCCGCCACCCACGACGCGCCGGCCGACAGATGCGAATAGCGCTTCATGTCCTCCAGCGGCGATCCCGCGATCACCGCGCCATACAGGTCGGGCCGCTGCGTCATCGCCGCACCCACCAGCACGCCGCCATTGGATCGGCCGGAAATGCCGATATCGCCCTTGGTCGACACGCCGGTCTTGACCAGATCCTCGGCCACCGCCGCCAGATCGTCGAACGCATTCTGGCGCTTCTCGCGCAGCGCATCCTGATGCCAGGCCGGGCCATATTCGCCGCCGCCGCGGATATTGGCGAGGACATAGGCATTGCCATCCTCGACCCAGAACAGGCCCAGCGGCCCGGCGCGATAGGGTTCGGTGGTGAGGTAGGTCGGCGTCTGCGCCGCGCGGAACCCGCCATAGGCATGGATGAACGCCGGCACCGGCCCCGTCACGCCCTTCTTGCGCGCCAGGAAATAGGGTATTTTCGTCCCGTCCTTCGACGTCGCAAAGCGCTGCTCCACCACGAACTGGCTGGCGTCGAAGCGCGCCGGCAGTTGCTGGATCGTGCGTGCCGGCCCCTGCGCGCCCGCCACCATCAGGCTCGGCGGGGTCAGCATCCCCTCGACCGAGGCGAACACCCGGTCGCCCTTGTCGTCGGTGCCGACCAGATGGACCGTCGCCTTGTCGGCCAGCGGCACCGAACGGCTGGTCCAGCGGCCGGTGGCGGCATCGCGGGTCATCGCCAGCAGCGCGCCCGACACATTGTCGAGCTGCTTCACCCACAGGATATGGTCGGTGGTGCGCACTTCCTCGACCACCGTGGTCGCGGTCGGCTTCAGCACCACCTGCGGCGCCCCCGCCTTGCCCGCCGCCACATCGGCGATCGGCCAGGACACCAGCGATCCGGTCGGAATATCACCGAGCGGCTTGTTCAGCAGCACGATCATCTGCCCGCCGATCAGGCCACGGAAATCGGCCGTGTCGGGCACCGGCGTGCGGATCAGTTTGCCGTTCGCACCCTCGATATAGAGGTCGTTGGTATAGAAGGTCAGCGCCCGGTCGATGAAGACCCAGCGCTTGGCCCCATCCTGCTCGACGCGCGGCCGCACCGAAATGTCGCTGTCCACGCCTTCCTTGACCAGCGTCGCGGCCGACAGCGGCGTGCCCCGCTTCCAGCGCTTGACGATGCGCGGATAGCCCGACGCGGTCAGCGATCCCGCGCCATAGTCGGTGCCGACCAGCAACGTGTCCTTGTCCGCCCAGGCGACGTCGCTCTTGGCTTCGGGCAAGGTAAAGCCGCCCTCGATGAACTTGCCGGTGGCGAGGTCATATTCGCGCACGACATCGGCATCGGTGCCGCCCGCGCTCAGCGAGATCAGGCAACGGCTGTAATCGGGCGCCAGGCAATCGGCACCATGCCAGACCCAGCTCTTGCCCTCCGCCTTGCCCAGCGCATCGACGTCGATGATCGTCGTCCAGTTGGGCTTGCCCGCCAGATAGGATGCTAGGTCGCTCGACCGCCACAGGCCGCGCGGATTCTTCGCGTCGCGCCACAAATTGGTGACGCGGTCGCCCATCACCTTGTCGGGGACCGCAATCTGGCTTTCATCGTCCAGGATCGCGCGCGCCCGCGCCCGGTCCGCCTCGAACCGCGGACTGGCGCGCAACAGCTTTTCCGTCTCGCCATTCCACTGCTCGACCTGCGCGATCGCCTTGGCGCCCTCGATATCCTCCAGCCAGAGATAGGGATCATCGCTTGTGGCGGGCGCGGCGGCGATCAGGGCAGGAGCGGAAGCGATGGCGATCGCCATCAGGGCGGAACGGAGCGTCAGCTTATGTCTCATGGCCCGATGCGATAGGCGATGATGCGGGGCCGTTACAACAGCGAGCCGACCATCCGCGCGACATTTTCCGCAACCTTGCGATAGAGCGGCCGCGCCCGCCATGTTTCGCGGTCCAGCGTCTCCGCCCGCGCCATGAAACGACGCTGCACCAGCTCCACCGCCGCCACCGTTTCCGCGTCATAGATGAGCAGGCTCGCCTCCTCGTTCAGCTCGAAACTGCGCATGTCGACATTGGAGGAGCCGACCACCGCCAGCCGACCATCGATGCTGACCGTCTTGGCATGGACGAATTCGGGCCGGTGGGCATGGATGCCGATGCCCGCCGCCATCAGCTCGGCATAATAGGAGGCCTGCGCCGCATGGACCAGCCACTGGTCGACCGGCTTGGACACGATCAGGTCGACCTTCACCCCGCGCACCACCGCCGTGCGCATCGCATCGACCAGGTCATCGTCGGGGATGAAATAGGGCGTCACCAGCATCACATGGCTGCGCGCCTGATGCAGCTGCCACACCAGCAGCGTCTTGAACCCTTCCAGCGGATAGTTGGACCCGCTCGGCAGCAATTGCGTCACCGCGTCGCCGGCCGGATCGGGAATGACCACCGGCCCCTCGGGCAAGCGGTGCGTCTCCATATACCAGTCGGCGCGCACCAGCGCCTCCAGCTCCGCCACCACCGGCCCGGTCACCCGCGCCACCAGTTCCTGGTTGACGATGCCGGGCTTGAAGTCGCGCGCGACGATATTCTGCGATCCGACATGGCCGATCACTCCGTCGATCACGAACAGCTTGCGATGGTTGCGCATGTCGCGCCTTGTCCGCCCGCGGATCCAGCGGAACGGCAAAGCGGCGCACAGCTCCACCCCCGCTGCCGTCAGCATCGCCTCCATCCCCTTGCGCCAGGGCCGCGATCCGACCGGATCATACATCACCTGCACGGTGACGCCGCGCTTCACCGCCGCGCCCAGCGCATCGGCCACCCGCCGCCCCACCGCATCATCGGCAAAGATATAGACCAGGATGCGCACGCTGTGCCGCGCGGCATTGATGTCCGCCACCAGCCGGTCGATCGCGACGATATAGTCGAAGATCAGGTCGACCCGGTTGCCGCCGGTCGCCGGCATCTTGCCCAGCTTGGCGGCGAGGTCGACGATCGGCGCGCGATCCGGGTCGGGTGATGGCGCATGGGGCAGCATCCGCGCGGCAATGCCGCCAAACCAGGGATCAAGCTCGCCGAACCGGGCGCGCCGCCATTCGGGGAAACGCGGGCTGCCGATGATCCAGAACAGGATCAGCCCCGGCACCGGCAGGAAGAAGATCAGCAGCAGCCAGGCCCGCGTCGCCGCCGGCGTCCGGCGAAAGGGCACGGCGATCAGCGCGCCGATGCGGATCGCCCATTCGAGGCAATAATAGAAAAGGCCGAAGTCGCTGTCGGGGAGGTTGACCATGTGACCGACCTCCCCCGTCTATCCTCAGCGTGCGCCCAGATCACCCTGGCCGACCGTGCCGCTGGCCATTTCCAGCATCCGGTCCAGGCTCTTCTTGGCGGCGACGCGCAGCGTCTCGTCCATCTCGATGCGCGGGCTCAGGTCGCGCAGCGACAGATAGAGCTTCTCCATCGTGTTGAGCGCCATATAGGGACAGATATTGCAGTTGCAGTTGCCGTCCGCGCCCGGCGCGCCGATGAAATTCTTGTCCGGCACCGCCTTCTGCATCTGATGGATAATATGCGGTTCGGTGGCGACGATCAGCGTGTCGCCCGGCATCGTCTTGGCAAAGTCCAGGATGCCGCTGGTCGACCCGACATAATCGGCATGGTCGACGATATAGGGCGGGCATTCGGGATGCGCGGCGACCGGCGCGTCGGGATGCTGGGCCTTGAGCTTCAGCAATTCGGTCTCGCTGAACGCCTCATGCACGATGCACACGCCCGGCCACAGCAGCATGTCGCGGCCCAGCTTGCGCTTCAAATAGCCGCCCAGATGCTTGTCGGGGCCGAAGATGATCTTCTGATCCTTGGGGATCTGCGCCAGGATCTTCTCGGCCGACGACGACGTCACGATGATGTCGGACAGCGCCTTCACCTCGGCCGAACAGTTGATGTAGCTGAGCGCAATATGATCGGGATGCGCCTCACGGAACGCCTTGAACTGGGCGGGCGGGCAGCTGTCTTCCAGGCTGCAGCCGGCGTCCATGTCGGGCAGCACGACGATCTTCTGCGGCGACAGGATCTTGGCCGTCTCGGCCATGAAGCGCACGCCGCAAAAGGCGATGACATCGGCGTCGGTTTCCGCCGCCTTGCGCGACAGTTCCAGGCTGTCACCGACGAAATCGGACAGATCCTGAATCTCGGGCGACTGGTAATAATGGCCCAAGATGACGGCGTTGCGCTCCTTGCGCAGGCGGTCGATCTCCGCGCGCAGGTCCGTCCCCTGCGGAATATCGGTGAAAGCGTTCATACCCTGTGACTCCTCGGTCTTACCGGGCGCCCTAGCGGGCCTGTCTCCGGTTTGCCAGTACCTCGTTAACCGGCGTGGTCACGTCCCAGCGATCGCGATTGGGGCGTTCCGCCGGAAAAGTGACGATCACCCGCGCATCGCCCTGCCCGGCCGCTGCCAGCGGCGCCGCCATCAGCTTCACCAGCGCGGCCCGGCCATATTCGCGCGCCTGCGCCATCCGCTCGGGCGACCCGGCCGATTTGGCGGCCCGCGCCTGCGCGTAAGCCGACGTGCGACGGCTCAGTTCCTCGCCCGCCTCGCGCGTCACGAACAGGCCGCCGGTGCGCACCAAAGTCCGCTGGCTCTCGTCCACATTGGGCTTGCCGACGGTGACATCGGGCGCGTTGACGATCAGGGTGCGGCGCTCCGCATCCCATTCCAGGTCATTCGCGCCGATCGCGCCGACATTGACGAAATAATCGACCGAAAAGGGCATCTTCACCACCTGGTCGGACTTCAGCCAGCCAAAGCCGCGCACATCGCGCGCGCTGCTCTGGATCGTGCCGCTCAGTTCGGAAACCTTCAGGCTGCTGGTGCCGGCTATCTTTTCGGCAATGACCTTGGTCACGGCCGTCCCGTCCTCCTCGACGCTCACCACATAGTCGCGATTATAGCGCTGCCAGCCGACCAGCATCGCCCCGCCGACGATCAGGATCAGCAGCGCGACCGCGACCGGCCCGGCATAGCGCTTCAGCGCATCTGCCATCGCCCATCCTCCAGCGGCGCGGCCATGCCCCGGCCATTGAGGTCAATGAGATGCGCCAGCACCGATCGCCCGGCCGCCCCATAAAGGCGCGGGTCCACGCCCTTGTACATTTCCGCCACCATGTCGGGGATGGCGCTGTCGCCATTGCGCTCCAGGAAGCGCATGATCTGGCCCTCGCGCTGCTTGCGATGGCCCATCATGCCGCGCACCAGCCGCTGCGGATTTTCCACCGGTTCGCCATGGGCCGGATAATAGACGACATCGTCCCGCTCCAGCAGCCGCTGCATCGAGCGCATATAGGCGGTCATGTCGCCATCGGGCGGGGAAATGACGCTGGTGGACCAGCCCATCACATGGTCGCCGGTGAACAGCGCCTTGTCCTCAGCCAAGGCAAAGCAGAGATGATTGGACGTATGGCCCGGCGTCGCCACCGCCGCCAGCGTCCAGCCGGTACCGGCCACCCCCTCGCCATCGCCCAGCACCCGGTCGGGCCGATAGTCCGCGTCGAAGGCCGCGTCCGCGCGCGGCCCGTCGTCGCTCAGCGTCAGCGGCGCACAGCCGATGATCGGCGCGCCGGTCAGCACACTCAGCGGCCGGGCCGCCGGACTATGGTCGCGATGGGTGTGGGTGCAGAGGATCGCCACCACCGGCCGCCCGCCGATCGCCGCGATCAGCGCGTCGAGGTGCTCGGCCTCGTCCGGCCCCGGATCGATCACCGCGACATCCGCGCCGCCGACCAGATAGGTCTGGGTGCCGGTATGGGTGAAGGGCGACGGATTGGGCGCCAGCACGCGCGCCACCAGCGGCGACAGCGGCATCAGGATGCCGGTCGGCAAATCGGCCGGATCGAACGGGGTAGCCATGGCTCCCATGTGCCCATTTCCCGCCGGATTTCAAGGGCCGCAGATGACCGTCACCCGAGCCTTCGCTGGGGTGACGATCAGATAGGAGGGCCACCTGTCCTACATCGCCCCCCTCTGCTAGGCTGCCGCCATGCGCAACGCAGCCCCTTCCCGCATCCCCCGCTCCACGCAACAAGATTTCCAACTCTTGTTTCAACCTGTCAAAATGTGCGGGAAATATGCGAAGTTAAGCGCGGCATTTCCAACATGACACCCTCCCTCCCCGAACGCTGGCGCCAGCATCTCAGCCTCGACCGGCGACGCTCCACCCATACAGTGCGCGCCTATGTCGCCACCGCCGAGCGGCTGGTGGCTTTCCTCGCCGAGCATCAGGGGCAGGCCGTGACCGCCGCCAGCCTCGCCCGGCTGGAGCAGGCGGACCTGCGCGCCTATCTTGCCAGCCGCCGGGTCGACGGCATCGGCAATATCTCCGCCGCGCGCGAATTGTCGGCGGTGCGCGGCTTCCTGAAATTTGTCGGCGGCGCGGAAGCCCGCGTGCCCCAGCTCAAGGGGCCACGGGTCAAGCGCGGCCTGCCCCGCCCCATCTCCCCCGACGAGGCGCTGGCGCTGGCCGGCGACATTGCCGAGGGCGCGCGCGAGGACTGGATCGGCGCGCGCGACTGGGCGGTTCTGCTGCTGCTCTATGGCGCTGGCCTGCGCATTGGCGAGGCGATGGGGCTGATGGGCGACATCATGCCGCTGGGCGATACGCTGCGCGTCACCGGCAAGCGCGGCAAGACGCGGCTGGTGCCGCTGCTGCCGCAGGTCCGCGCCGCGATCGAGGCCTATGCCGAGCAATGCCCCTGGTCCCCGGAGCGCGACCAGCCGCTGTTCCGGGGCGCGCGCGGCGGCCCGCTTTCGGCCGCGCTGATCCGCCGGTCGGTGCAGGGCGCGCGCGGGCGCCTCGGCCTGTCAGACCGGACCACGCCCCATGCGCTGCGCCACAGTTTCGCCACCCATCTGCTCGGTCGCGGCGCAGACCTGCGCTCCCTCCAGGAACTGCTCGGCCATGCCAGCCTGACCTCGACCCAGGTCTATACGCAGGTCGATGCCGCCCATCTGCTCGACGTCTATCGCGCCGCCCATCCCCGCGCCTGAAACGGCCATGGATTCGCCGTAATCCTGCGTCAGCCTCGCTGGCAGATCCCCGTTGCGACCGGAGGAACCCCAGGATGCTGCGTCTGTTGATGGCCCTGCAAAGCGTTGGCGGCACCGACATCCCGCCCGATTTCGACCTGCAGAAAGTGCAGCCCGCGCCCAATCCCAACGCCATCGTCGTCACCGGCCGCCGCCGCGACGAACGAATCGACCGCGAGGTCGCCGCCACCAGCGACGAGCCCCCTCTGGGCCGCGCCGAAACCACCCTGTTCGGCAAGGTGAAGGGCAATGTTCATGTCGAGAGCCAGGGCATGGGCAACGGCACAACGTCGCAGCGGGTGATAGTGGGGATCAAATTGCCCTTCTGAGCCTGTCTAAAAAATCGCGAAAGGGCGATTTTCAGTACGGTTCCAGCCCACTCCCCCGCCCAACCGCCCGATCCAGTGTCATCCTGTCGGTTGGTTGGGCGCGGGCGCGGGCTGGTACCGGCTTTCTCAAACAGACTCTTATCCCTTGGGCCGCCAGGTCAGCAATCGCCAGAGATAGAGCAGCACCGCACCGACCACGCAGGCGGTCGCCACCGGTCCCACATATTTGTCGATATCGCGGAAATTCTGGCCGAGCAGGAAACCGGCATAGGCCAGCACCAGATTCCACACCAGAGCGCCGCCGGCAGTCCAGATCAGGAAGCGCACATGGCCCATGCGGAACAGCCCGGCGGGCAGCGAGATCATCGTGCGAAAGGCCGGCATGAAGCGGAAGACGAAAACGACGATCTGGCCATATTTGCCGAACAGCCGGTCCAGCGCCTCGACATCGCGCCATTCCAGCGTCGCCCAGCGGCCGAAGCGATCGACCAGCGGCTTCAACCGGCCAAAGCCCAATATATGGCCGACCAGATACCAGAAATAATTGCCGATCGTGGTGCCCAGCGTGCCCGCCAGCAGCAGCCATTCCATCGCCATCCGCCCCTGGCCGACGCGGATGCCGCCAATCCCCATGATCAGTTCGGACGGGATCGGCGGAAAGACATTTTCGAGGATCATCAGCAGGAAGATCCCCCAATAGCCCCCCGCATCGATCAGCCGCAGCACCCAGTCGGTCATGCCCCTATGTCCGTTCGTGCTGAGTAGCGGCTGAGCGAAGTCGAAGCCTCGTATCGAAGCATCGCGTGCAACATCCTTCGATACGCCATTTCGACATGCTCAATGGCTACTCAGGACGAACGGAGGAATGGCGCACATCCGTCAGGCCGCCGCCCGTGCCGCCAGGCGCGCGTCGATCGCGTCCCAGATCATGCCGCCGGTATCGGTGCCGTCGAACGCGTCGATCGACACGATGCCGGTCGGCGACGTCACGTTGATCTCGGTCAGCCATTCGCCGCCGATCACGTCGATGCCGACGAACAACAGGCCGCGGCGCTTCAATTCCGGCCCCATCGCCTCGCAGATTTCGCGCTCGCGATCGGTCAGCACGGTCTTGGCCGCCGATCCGCCGACCGCCAGGTTGGAGCGGATCTCGCCTGCGCCGGGAATACGGTTGACCGCGCCCGCGACCTCGCCATCGACCAGCACGATGCGCTTGTCGCCCTGCGCGACGCCGGGGATGAAGGCCTGGACCATGAAGGGTTCGACCCACGAAGCCTTGAACAGTTCCACCAGCGACGACAGGTTCGCGCCATTGCTGCCGACATGGAATACCGCGACGCCGCCATTGCCATAGAGCGGCTTCACCACGATCTCGCCATGCTCGGCGAGGAAGCTCTTCACCTCGGCCAGGTCGCGGGTGATCATCGTCGGCGGCATGAAGCGGGCATAATCGAGCACGAACAGCTTTTCGGGCGCATTGCGGACGCTGGCCGGATCGTTCACCACCAAAGTCTCTTCCTGCACCCGCTCCAGCAAATGGGTGGCGGTGATGTAGCTCAGGTCAAAGGGCGGGTCCTGCCGCATCCACACGACATCGACATCGCGGCCCAGGTCCAGCATCTCCGGCTCGCCCAGCGCATAATGATCGCCCTCGACCTTCTGCACCTTCACCGGCCGCGCCTTGGCCAGCACCCGGCCGTCGCGATAGGTGAGGTCCGGCGCCAGATAATGATAGAGCTTATGCCCCCGCGCCTGCGCCGCCAGCATGATGTGGAAGGTCGAATCGCCGGCGATCCTGATCCCTTCCATCGGGTCCATCTGCATGGCGACGGTCAGGGGGTTGAGTTCGGTCATCGGCGCGGTTTCCTTCCATATCCGTTCGTGCTGAGTAGGGACTGAGCGAAGACGAAGTCCCGTATCGAAGCATCATTCGGCACTCACCCTTCGATACGCCCCTTCGACTTTGCTCAGGGGGCTACTCAGGGCGAACGGCGGATGATTTTCACCCCCCATGCCAGACATTGGCCAGATGGCGTGGCGGGCGGCCGGGCGCAAGGAGGATGACGTCAATTCGCATGTCGTCTCCGGGTCTTGCCAGCTGATACCATAATATTTCGGCGCTCGCCGCCACCCGCGCCAGCCGCCGCTGGTCGATCGCGACGTCCAGTTCGGCGTCGGTGGCGCGGCTCTTCACCTCGACAAAGGCCAGCATCGCCCCCTTGCGCGCGACCAGGTCGACCTCGCCCGCTGGCGTGCGCAGGCGCTGGCCGACGATCTGCCAGCCCTTGAGGCGCAGCCACCAGGCGGCGATGCGTTCGGCCTGTCGGCCGCGCTTCTCCGCCTGCTGGCGGTTCACGCCTCGCGTTCTCCCTTGAGTTCATTCGCCCGGTCATAGAGCGTCCGCCGGTCGAGCCCCAGCTTCTTGGCGACCTCGCCCGCCGCCTTCGACACCGGCAGCCGGGTCAGCGCCTCCCGCAGCGCCGCGTCGGCATCCTCGGCGCTGGCCGGCGGCGCCTCGCCGGGCGGGCCGACGATGACGACGATCTCGCCCTTGGGCGGGGCATCGGCATAGCGCGCGGACAGTTCCGTAAGCGTGCCGGTCGCCGTCTCCTCGAACGTCTTGCTGATCTCGCGACTGACCGCCGCCTCGCGATCGCCCAGTGTCGCCGCCATCGCCGCCAGACTGTCCGACAGGCGCGGCCCGCTTTCGTAGAAGACCAGGGTCGCGCGCAGCGCCACCACTTCGGCCAGCACGTCGCCCCGCGCCTTCGCCTTGTTCGGCAGGAAGCCCATGAACAGGAAACGGTCGGTCGGCAGGCCAGAGAGCGTCAGCGCCGCGATCGCCGCGCTCGGCCCCGGCAGGGTCGTGATCTTGCGCCCGGCCGCCCGCGCATCGCGCACCAGCTTGTAACCCGGATCGGAAATCAGCGGCGTCCCCGCGTCCGACAGCAGCGCCACCGATTCGCTCGCCATCCGCTCGATCAGCCGCTGCCGCACATTTTCGGCACTATGGTCATGATAGGGAATCATCGGCCGATCCGATCCCGCATGGCGCAGCAGCCTTGCGCTGACCCGTGTATCTTCCACGGCGACCACGTCGGCCAACCGCAGGACTTCCGCCGCGCGCGGCGTAAGGTCTCCAAGGTTGCCGATCGGCCCCGCCACGATGTAAAGCCCGGGCTCAAGCCCGGATGCCAATATAGTTTCCATAAGGATCCCAGATGACAGAGACGGATGCCCCCCGGCAAGCGAACATGTTCGCGGCGATGAAGCGCAGCGCGCGATTGCTGTTCGTTGCCAGCACCATCATGCTTGCCGCCTGTCAGTCGATCGTGCCCAAGGGCCCCGGCCCTGCCCAGCCCACCGGTCCCGCCAAGCCGACCGGCCCGGAAGTGACCCAGGGC
>NZ_NOIW01000128.1:0-12922 GCF_002708645.1 Sphingobium sp. IP1 | reverse complement strand
GAACGGCAAGGCGGCGAGCATGACCGCCAGCAGCAGGGCCGACAGCCAGCCGCCGCTCGCCGCCAGGATCACGCCCGCCAGCGCCGCCATCAATCCGGCGATCCGGCTCGGCCGGCGCACCACCAGCTCCTCCAGCGCGTCGATGTCGCCGGTCAGCCGCGCGGCGGCGTCGCCGCTGGACAAAGGCAGGGCGGTGCGGCTGTCCTGCGCGGCGAGGCGCGCGAACAGGCTGGCGCGCAGGCCGCCCATGGTTTCGAGCGCGGCGCGGTGCGACCAGAGCCGCTCGCCATAGCGCGAGACGGTGCGCAATATGGCGAGCAGCCGGATCGCGGCGCTGGGCACCAGATAGTTGAACGCCTGCACCGCGACCGTGCCGGCCGCACCGGCCATGGCGGCGGCGGTCAGGAACCAGCCGGCCAGTGCGAGCAACGCAATGCCGGCCAGCGCCGCTATGACGGCGCACAGCGTCGCGCGGCGCAACAGCGTGGCGGAGCTTGTCGCCTTGTCGAGCGCGATCCGGATCGGGTTCACAGCATCACCTCCAGACGGGCGGCGGCGGTCAGGCGATGATCGTGGGTGGCGACCAGGATCGCGCGCTCGGCCGACAAGGCGACCAGCAGGGCGATGATGTCGGCGGCACTCTGCGCATCCAGATCGGCGGTGGGTTCGTCGCAGAGCAGGACCGGCCGTTCGGACAGGATCGCGCGGGCGAGGCCGATGCGCCGCCGTTCGCCGCCCGACAGGCCAGTCCCCTGATGATCGATGGGCAGGTCCAGCCCCTCCGGCCGTGTGGCCAGCATGGGCGTCAGACCGACACGCGCGGCAACCTGCGCGATCTCCGCTCGGTCGGCATCGGGGCGGGCGAGGGCGATATTGTCGGCCAGGCTGCCGGGCAGCAGCAGCGGCCGCTGGGCCGCCCAGGCGATGCGGGCGGGATCGACCGGAGACAGTTCGCCCGAGGCCGGGTCAATCTGTCCGGCGATCGCGGCGAGCATGCTGCTCTTGCCGCTGCCGGTCGGTCCGGTGAGGGCGATCAGGTCATGCGGCTTGAGCGCCAGGCTGACCGGGCCAATCCCCGAACCGATGCCGATCCGCAAATCCCTGAGATAGAGGCCATCGAACGGCGCACTTGCAGGATGTGGTGCGGGCTCCGCTTCCGGCAGGGCGGCAGCGATCGCCTTTTCCGCCGCTTCGCCCATCTGCTTGTCATGATAGGCTGCGGCCAGGCGGCGCATCGGCAGATAAAATTCCGGCGCCAGCGCCAGCGCGAACAGCGCGGCGCGCAGGTCCAGTGTTTCGGGGACAGGGAAGGGCAGCAGGCCAAGCAGCGCAAAACCGCAATAGACCGCGACCAGTGCCACCGAGAGCGCAGCGAAAAATTCCAGCACCGCACCCGACAGGAAGGCGACGCGCAGCACCGCGCCGGTGCGGGTCGCCACCTCCTGCGCGGCGCCCGCCACCTGCCGGCTGATCCGCGCCTGCGCGCCATGGTGACGGATCAGCGGCAGCGCGCGCAGCCGGCCGACGAACAGGCCCGACAATTCGGCCAAGGCCGCCAGTTGCCGCTCCGCCGCCGCCCGCGCCGCCGTGCCCGCCAGCACCATGCCAAAGGCGAAGGGGATCAAGGTCGCCAGCATGATCGCGGCGCAAACCCAGCTTGCGGTCGCAACGATTGCGGCGACCAGCAGCGGCCCCAGCACCGCCGCCTTGCGGATCGGCAGGAAGCGGGCGCCATGCGCCTCGATCGCGGCGAGATGGTCGATCGCCAGCGTGGCATTCTCGCCCGCCAGCAACGGTCGGGCCAGCCGTCCGCCCAGCAGCCGGGGCAGCAGCGTCGATCGCTGCGCGGCGACGATGCGCTGGGCCGACCGGATCGTCTGGACATGGGCCAGCATCAGTCCGGTCGCACGCACCAGCCCGCCGGCCGCTAGCAGCAGCGGCGACAGCCAGCCGATCGCGACGCCATCGGCCAGCGCACTGACGCCCTGCGCCAGTCCGGCCGCGAAAAGAGCGGCGCCGATGATGTCGATGACCCAACCCATGCCTGCGGTTTTCCCTAGCTAGACCTTGCGTCCCATTCATTTAGGTTTGGCGGCAGAATATAATTTGATCTGTCTCAATGATGTAGCGCCGTCACGTCCATATTTCGCCAGCCAACTTGGTTCAGGGAAGAAAGGGGGTCGCGATGATAAGCATGGCCGTCGTTGAATTATCCAGGCTGCAATTCGCTCTCACAGCTTTATACCATTTCCTGTTCGTGCCCCTGACGCTGGGCCTTTCCTTCATGCTCGTCATCATGGAAAGCGTCTATGTCATGACGGACCGCCCGATCTGGCGGGATATCACCCGCTTCTGGGGCAAGCTGTTCGGGATAAACTTCGTCCTTGGCGTGGCCACCGGCCTCACCATGGAGTTCGAATTCGGCACCAACTGGGCCTATTATTCGCACTATGTCGGCGACATATTCGGCGCGCCGCTGGCGATCGAGGGCCTGATGGCCTTCTTCCTGGAGGCGACCTTCGTCGGCCTCATGTTCTTCGGCTGGGATCGCCTGTCGAAGCGCGGCCACCTGCTCACCACCTTCATGGTGGCGCTGGGGTCGAACCTGTCGGCGCTGTGGATCCTCGTCGCCAATGGCTGGATGCAGCATCCCACCGGTGCGACCTTCAACCCGCAGACGATGCGGATGGAAGTGACCGACTTCATGGCGGTGATCTTCAATCCGGTCGCCCAGGCGAAGTTCGTCCACACCGTCAGCGCCGGTTATGTCTGCGCCAGCGTCTTCGTGCTGGGCGTGTCGGCTTATTATCTGCTGAAGGGCAAGCATATCGCCATTGCCAAGCGCTCCTTCACCGTCGCGGCCGCCTTTGGCCTTGCCGCGTCGCTGTCGGTCGTCGTGCTGGGTGACGAAAGCGGCTATGCGCTGACCGAGAACCAGAAGATGAAGCTCGCCGCGATCGAGGGCATGTGGCAGACCGAGCCTGCGCCGGCCGGCCTGACCCTGTTCGGCCTGCCGTCCAACAGCGGGCGCGAGACCACGCATGAGATCAAGGTGCCCTATGTGCTGGGCCTCATCTCCACCCGCAGCCTGACCGGCGAAGTCACCGGCATCAACCAGCTGGTCGACACCGCCAAGGTACGGATTGCCGCCGGCATCATCGCTTATGATGCGGTCGAGACGCTGAAGGTCGATCGCAACGACCTGGTCGCGCGGGAAGCGTTCGAGCGGAACAAGGCGGATCTGGGCTATGCCCTGCTGCTGAAGCGCTTCATCGCCGATCCGCGCCAGGCCGATGCCGCGACGATCGAGAAGGCGGCCTGGAGCACCGTGCCCAATGTGCCGGCGATCTTCTGGATGTTCCGCATCATGGCGGGGCTGGGCTTTGCCTTCATCGCCTTCTTCGCGACCGCCTTCGCCTTCTCGTCGATGCGGCGGTTCGATGCGCGCTGGTTCCTGAAACTGGCCCTGTTCATGATGCCGATGCCCTGGATCGCGATCGAGGTCGGTTGGGCCGTGGCGGAAATCGGGCGCCAGCCCTGGGCGGTGGACGGCGTGCTGCCGACCTTCCTTGCCGCCTCCAGCCTGACGGTGCCGCAATTGTGGACCACCATCATCGGCTTCACCCTGCTCTACGGTATCCTGGCGGTGATCGAGGTGAAGCTGATGCTCGCCACCATCGCCAAGGGGCCGGAACGCTATGTCCCCTGGCGGCCTGACAGCCCTGCCGAGCCGGCGCCGGATTTCCGCGCCGTGCCCGCCGAATGACGCCCGCCAACCGGAGTTAGGACAATGACCATTCCGCTTGATTATGAAACGCTGCGCGTCATCTGGTGGCTGCTGCTGGGCGTGCTGCTGATCGGCTTCGCCCTTACCGACGGCTTTGACCTCGGATCGGCGGCGCTGCTGCCCTTTGCCGGCCGGACCGACGAGGAAAGGCGCATGATCATCAACAGCGTCGGCGCCACCTGGGAAGGGAACCAGGTCTGGTTCATCCTGGGCGGCGGCGCCATCTTTGCCGCCTGGCCCTTCGTCTATGCCGTCAGCTTTTCCGGCTTCTATCTCGCCATGTTCCTGGTGCTGTCGGCGCTGATCCTGCGGCCCGTCGGCTTCAAATATCGATCGAAGAAGCCGGATGCCCGCTGGCGGGCCGGCTGGGACTGGGCGCTGTTCGTGGGCGGCCTGGTGCCCGCGCTCGTCTTTGGCGTCGCGGTCGGCAATGTGCTGGTGGGCGCGCCCTTCCGCCTCGATGGCGACCTGCGCATGTTCTATGAAGGATCGCTGCTGGGCCTGTTCACGCCCTTCACCCTGCTGACCGGCCTGCTGTCGGTCGCGATGCTGGTGCTGCATGGCGCCGGCTGGCTCAGCCTCAAGACCGAAGGGCCAGTGCTGCAGCGCGTGCGCCTTTATGGTCAGGGCGCAGCGATCCTGTCGATCATTCTGTTCGCCATCGGCGGGCTGTTCGTCGCCTGGAGCGGCATGGGCTATCGCGTCGATGGCGTGATCGATCCCAATGGCCCGTCCAACCCGCATCTGGGCGGCGCGGTCACGGCGGCGGGCGCCTGGCTCGACAATTATGCGGCGCATCCCTGGATGCTGCTGGCGCCGATCCTGGGCTTTGTTGGGCCAGTGCTGGCATTGCTGGGCATTCGTGGCCGGCGCGACACGCTGGTCTTTGCCGGATCGTCGATCGCCAATGTCGGCATCATCAGCACCGTCGGCCTGTCGATGTTCCCCTTCATCCTGCCCAGCTCGATCGATCCGGGTTCCAGCCTGACCGCATGGAATGCCTCGTCCAGCCACGGCACCTTGTTCACCATGCTGATCTGCACCGTCATCTTCCTGCCGATCGTGCTGGCCTACACGGCCTGGGCCTACAAGGTGATGTTCGGCCGGGTGACCGAGCGGGAAATCCGCCTCAACCCCGACTTTTACTAAGGATCCGACCTATGTGGTATTTTGCCTGGATATTGGGCGTTGGCCTGGCCGTCGGCTTCGGCATCCTCAACGGCGTCTGGCACGAGTTCCATTCGGAACCCGGCGAATATTGAGCTGACAGATAGCGCCCCGGCGGTTTGACACGGCCGGGGCGTCACGCCACCCCGTTGCGGCCATGGATATGCAGGGGAAGGGCATGGACGAAGAGGCTGCAACCGCCCGCATCGCGCGCCGCCATGCCCAGATATTGGGCGATGCGCCCCGCATCGAAGCGCTGAGCATCGACGAATATAGCGCCGATCTCGACCCGCTGATCCGGCAGATGATCGCCATCAACCAGAGCATCGACGCGCGCGAAGCGGACCTGCTGACCGACGTGACCGATGCGCAAGCACAGGGGCAGGGCGACATGTCCGCCGTGCTGGCACGCCTGCCCGAAATCATCCGTACCATGATGCGCCATCCGGCGCTGTTCGCCCGCCAGACGGATGTCGGCGTCACGCTGCTGACGCAGGGCAAGCTTTCCGCGCGCGATCGGGAAATGGCGATCCTGCGCGTCGCCTGGCTCTGTCAGGCGCCCTATGAATGGGGCGAGCATGTGATGATCGCGCGCCATGCCGGCATCGCTCGGGAAGAGGTGGAGCGGATCGTGATCGGTTCGGCCGATCCGGGCTGGAACGACCATGACCGGGCGATCCTGCGCGCGGTCGAGGAACTGCATGGCGACGCCAT
Source organism: Sphingobium sp. IP1 (assembly GCF_002708645.1). Classification (NCBI taxonomy): domain Bacteria; kingdom Pseudomonadati; phylum Pseudomonadota; class Alphaproteobacteria; order Sphingomonadales; family Sphingobiaceae; genus Sphingobium; species Sphingobium sp. IP1. The sequence goes on along the minus strand of NZ_NOIW01000128.1, from coordinate 7,254 downwards.
GATCGCCGACGCGACCTGGGCCGTGCTGGCGGCGCGGCTGGATGAGGCACAACTGATCGAGCTGACGGTGCTGATCGGTCAATATCAGGCCGTGGCCTATTATCAGAACAGCCTCAAGCTGCGCCTGCACGGCGGCAACAAGGGGCTGTCCGCCCGATAGGCCCGACCGTCAGATCGGTTCAGTTGGCCGGTTCAGCCGATCCGGTCACTCGGCATGTTTCGGGGCGGGACTGTCCACCCTGACGAAGCCGTGCGGGGTCTGGACCCACTGGCCGGCCTTCTTGCTGGTCGGCGTGAAGGCGACGCGGGCTTGGGGGCTGCTAGCGCTACGAATTGGCTTCATGGCTGGATACTCCCTGTTCCTTTTCATTCTATCCAAAATCACGCTGAACGAACCTCGGGAATAGTACGGGGATCGTCTATTTTCGGGATATTTTGTCGGATTGGATATTATTGCGGCCTTGAAATGCAAATTCACAAGTGCCCCTTTTGTTCCTAAGGAAAATCGCAAAATTGGCATGGTTGGGGTGCATCGCTACGGTGATTGGTTTGTCCAAATTGGTCATGCCAACTTGCAGGGGCGCAGGCGCCGGGTTAGCCTCCCGCAAAATCGAGGGAGGATGCCGTGACGAAGGGCCGCATGTTGATGCTGGGAAGCCTGTCCCTGTTGGCGATGACGGGCGTGACGCTGGGCGCGGCCACGCCTCCTGCCGACCCCGGCCGCTTTGCTCAGGTCGTAAAGGTCGATGACCAGTATCAGGCCTATAATGTCGAGATGGTGGAGGTGGTTGGCGGCCGCTTCTGGGCACCCTATCCCAAGCCGGGCGAGGCGCGGCCCCAGCCGGCAGCCGGCGGCAGCGGCGGTGTCGATATCGCCGCCGTCATGTTCCGCAAGCGCGAGCCGATCGACCTGACCGGCGACACGCGGCTGCGCAACCTCGCCCGCGCGCTCGGGCCGACCCATGTGCGCGTGAGTGGCGGCTGGGCCAATGCGGTCTATTTCCATGACAGCGATACGCCGCCACCCGCAACGCCGCCCAGGGGCTATCAGAGCGTCCTGACCCGTGCCCAATGGGCCGGTGTCGTCGATTTCGTGAAGACTGTTGGCGGTAAGCTGGTCGTGTCCTTCCCGGTGAGCGACGGCGCGCGCGACGCATCGGGCGTATGGGATCCCGATCAGGCGCGCCGGCTCAACGCCTATACCGAGAAGTTGGGCGGCCACATTTATGCCGCCGAACTGATCAACGAACCCAATGCGGGGTCTATGGTCGGCCTGCCCAAGGGCTATGACGCGGCCGCCTTCGCCCGCGACATGGCCGTCTTCCGCGCGTTCCGCGATGCCGATGCGCCGCAGATGAAGATCGTCGGGCCGGGCAGCACGGGCGAGGCCGGCTTCGTCATCATGCCGCGCAATATCGGCGTGGTGCCGACCGACGCATTGATGAGCGCCGAGCCACGGCCCAGGGTCGATATCTTCTCCTATCATTTCTATGGCACCGTCTCGAAACGCTGCGCCGCGATGGACAAGAGCGCGGGGATCAGCCCGGACCGGGCGCTGGACGAGGACTGGCTGGCGCGAGCCGATCTCAACGCGACCTATTATAAGGAACGGCAGCAGCGTTTCGCGTCCGGCACAGACATCTGGATCACGGAAACGGCGCAGGCGGCCTGTGGTGGTGACGCCTGGGCAGCAACCTGGCGCGACAGTTTCCGCTATGTCGACCAGTTGGGGCGACAGGCGAAGCAGGGCGTGTCCGTCGTCTTCCACAATACGCTGGCGGCCAGCGATTATGCGCTGATCGACGAGGCGACGATGATGCCGCGGCCGAGCTATTGGGCTGCCGTCCTATGGGCGCGGCTGATGGGCAATGTCGTGCTGGATGCGGGGCAGAACGCGGGCAAGCTGCATCTCTACAGCCAGTGTCTGCGCGGCACACCGGGCGGCGTCGCGCTGGTCGCGATCAATCTCGATACCGCCAATCCCGCCAGCCTGTCGCTGGCCGGCAAGGCGACCCGCTACACCCTGACCGCCGACAATCTGGACGCGGGCAGCGTGAAGCTCAACGGCCAGACGCTGGCGGTGGGGCAGGATGGCGTGCTCCCCAATCTCAAGGGCGTCGCCGCGCACGGCATGCAGTCGTTGCCGGCGGCAAGCATCAGCTATCTCGCCTATCCCGATGCCCGCAACCCGGCCTGCCGCTGACCTCTGAAGGGTCGGGCGGGCCGGGAAAGGGGCTGTTCGGCGCATCAGGCCAGGGCCAGGGCAAAGGCGCCCATATGGGCGATGATGGCGCAGCACATGATGGCGATCGCGCTTTTGGTGCTCAGAAAATCGGTCATGGTCGGTCTCCTTGGCCGGTCGGAGCGGATGATCCATTCATCGGCCCGCCGGTATGAGGGGAAGCGATGGCAGCCCACGATTGACGGGCAAGCGGCTTTTCGTCACGCAGGAGGAACAGAAGAAAAAGCGCGGAAAACCGGGCCCTTCGCGGTTCGCGTTTCGCGAATGGAGAGGGGGATTGCGTGAAACGTCTCCGCCGTGTGCTGCTCGAACTCTGGGCGATGCTGCCGGTCGCGGCGGTGGTCGGCTTTCTTGGTCCCTTTGGCACCTATTTGTCGGGCGATTTCCTGCTGCGCGCCGGGCGATGGTGGATCATGCTGATGGGCGCCTATATCCTCGCGCGGCCGACGCTGATCGCCTGGCAAGCTATTGCGCGGGCGACGCGGTTGCCGCGCGGGTCTCTGGTCTTCTGGGGCATGGTCGCCTCCAGTTTTCCCATGGCGCTGATCTGGCGGCTGGTCGGGCGGGACGAGGTGCGACTGCTGGGCGGCTATGCCGGCCTTTTGCCCTTCACCTTGCTCTGTTGCCTGCTGGTGATGACCATCGCCTGGTGGGCGGAGCGGGCGGACGCGCATCTGCTGCGCTATTATTATGATGAGCATATGGGGCCGACCACGGTCTTCGCGTCGGCGCGGGAAGAGGCCGTGCCGATGGACGCACCAGCGAAAGGGGCGGATGTTCGCCTCCATCGCCGGCTGAGCCCCGCCTTCGCCGGTCCCATAGTCGCGCTGGAGAGCGAGGATCATTATGTCCGTGTCCATGGGCAGCGCGGCAGCGAGCTCATCCTGATGCGGCTGCGCGACGCCATTGCGGAGATGGATGATGTGTCCGGCGCGCAGACCCATCGCAGCTGGTGGGTGGCCAAAGCGGCGCTTGCTGACGGGGCAGCTGTGGGCAAGGGCCGGGAAATCCCCCTGACCAACGGCCTGTCCGCGCCGGTCGCGCGCGATTCCGTCGATCGGCTGCGCCAGTCCGGTTTCCTGCCGGACTGACGCGGCAGGATCAGAGGATCAGGTTCAGCGCGACGATGATCAGGATCGCCGCCAGGATCGTACGCAGCACCGCTTCGCGCACATGCGAGGCGAGCAGGCTGCCGACGATGATGCCGGGGATCGACCCGATCAGCAGCGATGCCAGCAGCGACATGTCGACCGTGCCCAGCCACCAATGGCCGATGCCCGCCACCAGCGTCAGCGGCACGGCATGGGCGACGTCGCTGCCAACGATGCGGGCGAGCGGCGTGCGCGGATAGAGGATCAGCAGCGCGGTCGCGCCGATCGCCCCGGCCCCGACCGATGTGATGGTCACGGCTACGCCGACGATCACGCCCAGCAATATGGTGAGGTTGCGGGTGGTGGCAGGGCTGCGATCCTGGCCATGGGTGCGCGACCAGGCCGTGATCCGATCGCGGAACAGCAGCACCAGGCCGGTGAGGAACAGCATCACCCCCAACGTCACCTTGATCGGATCGACCACGGCGGCCGACGGCGGCCCCATTGCCCGCAGCGCCATCAGCGCGCCGATCGCGGCCGGCATCGACCCCAGCGCCAGCCAGCCGACGATCGCCCAGTCGACCGATCGCTTCCAGCCATGGACCAGGCTGCCCACGCTCTTGGTGACGCAGGCATAGAGAAGATCGGTGCCGACGGCCGCAGCCGGGTGGAAATTGAACAGCAGCACCAGGATCGGCGTCATCAGCGATCCGCCGCCAACGCCGGTCAGCCCGACCAGCGTGCCGACGATGAAGCCCGTCAGGGAATAGAGCGGATTGATCGTCACGGCCGCTCCTGCGGTGCATGACGACAGGCGGTGCGACCCATCATGGCGTCACCTAAGGGCGTTTGCGCTGCCCATGCAAGTCCCTGCACTCGATCCATATCCCTGCGTCCCCCTTATGTTTCGCGGTGGGACATAGCGGACGCCATGGCGGGGTGAAACCCGCCCCTTGCTTGAGGGGGGTGATAGCTTTGCTATGGACGGCGCGCGCCACATATCGCTCCCGCGGCTGTCTGGCCCGCGTCCGAGCGCCTAGCGTGCCGGGATAAGCGACAGGAGCAGGATATGGTGGAACGGGCACGGGTGGCGGTGGTGACGGGCGCGAGTTCGGGCATCGGCAAGGCGATCGCCAAGGCCATGGCGCGGCAGGGCTGGCGGGTGATCGGCACCGGCCGCGATCCCGAACGGCTGGCGGCTGCAGAGGCCGAGATAGCGGCGGAGGCGGCCGGCGCGCCCGTCACCATGCTGCGCGCCGACCTGTCGCTGCTGGGCGGCGCCGCCCAACTGGCCCAGGATATCGCCGCGCTGACCGACCGGGTCGACCTGCTGTTCAACAATGCCGGCGGCATGACCGACAAGCTGGTGATGACGGACGAGGGGCTGGAGGCGAATTTCGCCGGCAATCATCTGGGGCCGTTCCTGTTGACGCAGCACCTGCTGCCGCTGTTGCGCAAGGCGGCACAGGATCAGCCGGCGGGCGCGGTGCGCATCCTCAACACCGCCTCCGACGCCAGCGAGATGATCCCGTCGATCAACCTGGACGACATGCAGAATCTGGAACAGTTCAGCCCCGGCATGGCCTATTGCACCGGCAAGCTCGCCAATGTGCTGTTCGCCCGCGCGCTGGCCGATCGGCTGGCGGGGGAGGGGATCGTCGCCCATGCGGTCCATCCCGGCGCGGTCGACTCGAACTTCTTTTCGCATGCGCCGGCCGATACGCAGGCGCGCTCGCGCGGACTCGACAAGGCGAGCGAAGCGGACGGAGCGGACACGCTGGTCTGGCTGGCGACTGCACCGGAAGGGGCGGTCAGCAATGGCGGCTATTGGTATCGCCGCGCACCGCGCACGCCCAACACGCTGGTCGAGGATGCAGCGATCGTCGATCGCTTCTGGCGGGAAAGCGAAAAGCTGATCGCGGCGCATGGCCGCTGAGAAAGCAAGGCGCCCCGGACCGGCAATCCCCATCGCCGGTCCGGGGCAGTCCCTCCCCCAGGGAACTTATTCCGGCACCTTCACCTGCGCCAGGCGGGGCGAGAGCAGGTGGATCGCCAGCAGGGCGATGAAATAGGCGCTGCCTGCGACGGCGAAGAGCGGCGCATAGCTGCCGATGCTGTCGAGGATATAGCCCGCATATTTGGCCATCAGCATGCCGCCGATCGCGCCTGCCGTGCCGCCGATGCCGACCACCGACCCGACCGCCGCGCGTGGGAACATGTCCGACGGCAGGGTGTAGAGATTGGCGGAAAAGGCCTGATGCGCGGCGGTGGCGATGCCGATCACGAGGACGGCGACCCACAGATTGTCGATCGACTGGGCAAAGAAGACCGGCGTGACCGCGGCGGCGCAGACCAGCATGGTCAGCTTGCGCGCGGCGTTGACGCTGTGCCCGGCCTTCATCAGCCGTCCCGACAGCCATCCGCCGGCCACGCTGCCCAGGTCCGACAACAGATAGATGGCGACCAGCGGCGGGCCGAAGCTGATGAGGTCGAGGCCATAGCGCTCGCCCAGATAGCCCGGCAGCCAGAAGAGGAAGAACCACCAGATCGGGTCGATGCAGAATTTGCCGATGGCAAAGGCCCAGCATTCGCGCACGGCAATCAGCCGGCGCCAGCCGATCGGGGTGATCGGGTCGGCCGGATCCTGCTGGATATAGGCGAGTTCGGCGGCGCCGACACGCGGATGCTCCTGCGGCCGGCGGTAGAAGATCAGCCAGGCCGCGAGCCAGACGACGCCGAATATGCCGGTCGCGATGAAGGCGAAGCGCCAGCCATATTGGATGGTCAGCCATGGCACCAGCAGCGGCGTGATGATCGCGCCGACATTGGCGCCGGCGTTGAACAGGCCGATCGCGAAGGCGCGCTCCTTCTGCGGGAACCATTCGGCCACCGCCTTGATGCCCGCGGGGAAATTGCCGGATTCGCCGACGCCCAGGCCAAAGCGGGCGAAGGCGAACTGGGTCACGCTATGCACGCCGCCATGAGCCACATGGGCGATCGTCCAGATGATGATCGCGACGGTATAGCCCAGCCGCGCGCCGATCGCGTCGACCAATCGGCCAAAGCCCAGATAACCGATTGCATAGGCCGCCTGGAACCAGAAGACGATATTGGCATAGTCGGTTTCCGACCAGTGCATCTCGGCCGCCAAAGTGGGCTTCAGCACGCCGATCATCTGCCGGTCGACATAGTTGATCGCGGTGGCGGCGAACAACAGCCCGACGATCACCCAGCGATAGCGCCCGACCCTCTGGGTTGCTCCGGCGACGGCCTCGTTCATTCTCTTCCTCTCCTCTTGCCCTGCGACCTTGTCAGGCGGCCGCTTGGGGGCGGATGACGCAGTGTGCGGTGCCGAGCGGTCCGAAGTCCGCAACCACCGTCTGCCCGACGCGCACTTCATGCACGCCGGTGACGGCGCCTGTCGATATCCATGCGCCCGGTTGCAGCCTTATGCCGCGCGCGGCGAGATTTTCGAGCAGGAAACGCACGGAGCCGATCGGCCCGTCGGGGAAGCTGACGGCGCGGCCGGTGCCAGCGACGACGCCATCGATGCTCAGGCTGATGTCGATCTCGGCAAAGGCCAGATTTTGCCAGTCCGGCACGGCCGCGCCGATCAGCAGGCCGTTATTATTGCCGAAATCCGAAACGGTAACGGCCGGGCCATGTTCGTTGATGCCGGTGAAGGGCGAACTGGCGATTTCCAGGCCGATATGCACGGCGTCGACCAGCGCGGCGGCTTCCTCCAGCGTGAAACTGGTCTGGGCCGGGTCGGGCGCCTGGCCGATGCGCAGCAGGAATTCCGCCTCCGCCGCGCCAAAGCCCTGGGCAAAGACCAGTCCGGTGGCATCGGGGGTCAGGGCATGGATGGTCGGGGTGAAGATCGGCCCGGCCAGCCGATCGGCGCCGAAACGCTCGACCAGC